>CAJUBR010000070.1 GCA_910584695.1 uncultured Lachnospiraceae bacterium | reverse complement strand
AACATCTTCCCCATATGGAAGCTCCTGAAAAAATAATCAGTTATATCAATATGTTTTTACTTTAAATAGGTTCTTTTGATGGGAGCCCTGCTTTTCGTGGAAATTTTTTTGGTGTGGCTTTTATTTTGTCAATAATAAGCAGGTTCCTGTAAATATCTGAACCGGGCAACATATAATCCACTTGTCCCGCCACCTTTCCGCCAAGGACAGTTACTGCTTCTTTTGCAGAAGATAATTCTTCCATCAATTTTTCGGATTTATAAGAAATAAATTTACCTCCCAATTTTACAAAAGGTATACAGTATTCTGAAAGTGTAGAAAGATTTGCAACTGCCCTTGAAACAGATAAATTATACTTTTCCCTTAACTGACCCTGTTTTGCATAATCTTCCGCCCTTCCATGAACTGCATCTATGTCCTTCAGATCCAGTTTTTCAATCACTTCATTTAAAAACTTAATTCGTTTATTCAGCGAATCCAACAAAGTAATTTTTACATCAGGAAAAACAATTTTTATGGGAATTCCTGGAAAACCGGCGCCAGTTCCGACATCAATCATACACAGACTTTTTTCTTTTTTTAATTCACTTAAAAAATCATATGCTTTTACAATAGACAAACTATCCACAAAATGTTTTTTAAATACCTCATCTGGATCCGTAATTGCCGTAAGATTCATAAAAGAATTCCATTCCATCAATATTTCATAATACTTTACAAACTGATAAACCTGTTTTTCATTCAAAACAATTCCTATTTCTTTCAGATCATTTTTAAATTGTTCTGTATCATAATTTTCATGTATATCCATTTATATTTTATCACTCCTTTCTAACCGATGACATCCTTTTCCATCTGGCTGCTTTCCATTATTATACTGTTCCAAATAGACAAGTAATACGGAAATATCAGCCGGAGATACTCCTGATATTCTGGACGCCTGTCCGACTGATACCGGTTTATAAGAAATAAGCTTCTGTCTTGCCTCCAAACGCAGACTCTGAATATCACGATAATCCAGCTCCTTTGGAATTTTTTTCTTTTCCATCTTCTTAAACTGCTGAACCTGACGCAACTGTCTCGCAATATATCCTTCATATTTAATTTCAATTTCTACCTGTTCAATCACATCCTCCGGCAAAGGTTTTCTATCTTTATCAAGTTCTGCCAGCAAACCATAAGATAATTCCGGCCGGCACATTAATTCCGCCATATTTGTACCTGTCTTTAACGGAGAACTCTCTTTTGAAATTAAAAAATCCTGTACATGTTTAGAAGCGCCAACTAATAAATTTTTTAAACGTTCCACTTCCGCATCTATCAATGCCTTCTTTTTAAGAGTCGCCTGATAAATTTCCTCTGGAACAAGTCCTGCCTGATAACCCTTTTCCCGAAGACGCAGATCTGCATTATCCTGACGAAGTAAAAGCCGGTATTCTGCCCTCGAAGTCATCATCCGATAGGGTTCAAAATTATCTTTTGTTACCAAATCGTCAATCAGAACCCCTATATATGCCTCTGAACGGTCTATTATCATCTGCTCTTTTCCAAGAATTGAAAGCGCCGCATTTATTCCTGCAATCAATCCCTGTGCCGCCGCCTCTTCATAACCACTGCTTCCATTAAACTGTCCGCCGCTGAAAAGTCCTTTGATTTCCTTAAATTCCAAAGTCGGAAACAATTGTCTTGGATTAATGCAGTCATATTCAATCGCATAAGCATTCCTTACCATCTTACAATTTTCCAATCCGGGAACCGTACGATACATGGCCAGCTGCACATCTTCCGGAAGTGACGAAGACATTCCTCCCACATACATTTCATTTGTATGCAGTCCTTCCGGTTCAATAAATACCTGATGTCTTTCTTTATCTGCAAATTTTACGACTTTATCCTCAATAGAAGGGCAGTATCTTGGACCTGTTCCCTCTATCACACCTGCATAAATGGGTGAACGGTCCAAATTTCCACGTATGATTTCATGAGTTTTCTCATTTGTATAAGTCAGCCAGCAAGATACCTGCTCAATCTGCACATCTTCCGGATTTGTAGAAAAAGAAAAAGGAACGACTTTTTCATCACCAAACTGCTCCTCCATTTTTGAAAAATCCAGACTTCTCTTATCCATCCTCGCAGGGGTTCCTGTCTTAAATCTCCTCATTTCTATTCCGAGATTTTTTAAAGAATCCGTCAGGTAGTTTGCTGCCTGCAAACCATTAGGTCCTGTGTGGGTAATCGCTTCACCGCATAAACACCTTGCTCTTAAATAGGTTCCTGTACATAAAATTACCGATTTGCATTCATAAACCGCCCCCGTGAAAGTTTTTATTCCGGTTATCTTTTTTTTTGCTGTTTTATTTTCAAAGCTTTCTGTATCTTCCGCCAATAGCTCACATACTTCCGCCTGCTTAACCGTTAAATGTTCCTGATTTTCCAAAACTTTCCTCATAGATCGGGAATATTCCGCCTTATCTGCCTGTGCCCTTAAAGAATGTACCGCAGGACCTTTAGAAATATTCAGCATCTTAGACTGAATAAAAGTCTTATCTATATTCTTTCCCATTTCTCCGCCAAGCGCATCCACCTCTCTCACCAAATGTCCCTTGGAAGAACCTCCTACATTCGGATTGCAGGGCATCAAGGCAATACTATCCACACTGACGGTAAATATAATTGTTTCCAATCCCATTCTTGCACAGGCAAGTGCAGCTTCACATCCGGCATGACCTGCTCCTACCACACATACATCTACTTTTTCCCTTATCTGCGTCATACCCATTTTATAATATTCCTCCGTTTATTTACCCATACAGAATTTTGAGAATATCTCATTGACCAAATCCTCTTCCACTTCCTCTCCGATAATCGTACCAAGAGAAGCATAGGCGCTCATTAAGTCAATCGAATAAAAATCTTCCGGCATATGATCCTCCAGACTTTTCTTTACTTGAAGCATACTTTCATAAGCATGTTGAATTGCTTCTTTATGCCGCATATTTGTAATCACTACTTCATCATTAAAAGAGATTTCTCCTTTAAAAAACATTTCTTTTATCTTATCCTCAAATATATCGATTCCCGTATTCTCTTTTGTAGAAGTCTTAATAATTACAATATCTTCTTTTTCAAATATTTTTGCCAGCATTTCTTCTGTAACAACTGTATCCAAATCCGTCTTATTCAAAAGAACAATTGCTTTTTTATTCCCAATCATCCCTATGATCTCATAATCACTCTCATCCAAAGGAACGGAACTATCCACCATATAAATGATTAAATCCGCATCCAAAGCATATTTTTTTGCCTTTTCCACACCAATCTTTTCCACTGTATCTTCCGTAGACCGAATACCCGCCGTGTCAATGATATTTAAACTGATTCCGTGAAGTTTAATGCTTTCCTCCAATACATCCCTTGTTGTTCCGGCAATATCTGTCACAATTGCCCTGTCTTCACCAACCAAAAGATTTAATAAAGAAGATTTTCCTGCATTGGGCTTTCCAACGATCACTGTATTGATACCTTCTTTTAACATTTTCCCGCTGTCCGAATAATCTAGAAGTTTTTTAAGTTCCAAAAGAATTTCTTTTGTTTTTCCCATCAAGTTTTCCGGATAGCCTTCTAAGCTGATATGCTCCGGGTCATCCAGGGCTGATTCGATAAAAGCAATTTCATATATCAATTCTTTTCTCAGTTTTTTTATGATGACTGAAACAGAGCCTCTAAGCTGTTTCACCGAACTTTCCAATGCAAATTGATTTTTTGAATGAATGATATCCATCACGGCTTCTGCTTTGGATAAATCAATCCTTCCATTTAAAAAAGCCCTTTTTGTAAATTCTCCGGGTTCTGCCAAACGGGCGCCATTTTGAATCACGGCTTCCAATACCCGGTTAACCACCAGCACTCCGCCGTGACAGTTGATTTCCACTGTATTTTCTGCAGTATAGCTATGCGGAGCCTTCATTAAACTTACCATGACTTCATCAATTACTTTATTTTCCTCATCTACTATAAATCCATAATGAATCGTATGAGAATCAAAATCAATCAATTTCTTCTTACCGGATTTTGTCTGAAAAATTTTATTTACAATCTCTATGGCATCCTCTCCGCTCACCCTGACAATTCCGATTCCTGCTTCGGACATTGCAGTAGCGGCAGCAGCTATCGTATTCTTCATAATTCATCCATCCTATTCCACGCAATAAATCTCCATTTTATAAAAAAGAACTGCAGCAACGATACGGCAGTTCTTTTTTCTTAAATTATCTCTTGAGTGTGACTACCACTCTCCTGAATGGTTCATCCCCCTCACTATGGGTAGTTACATATTTGTCATTCTGCAGAGCCGAATGGATAATTCTTCTCTCATAAGGATTCATCGGTTCTAACGAAACGGACCGTTTTGTTCTCTTAACCTTATAAGCAATATTCTTAGCAAGATTTTCCAATGTTTCTTTTCTTCTCTGCCTGTAATTTTCTGTATCCACTTTAACCCGTATATAATTTTCCGATTCCTTATTTACCACCAAAGATACCAGATACTGTAATGAATCTAATGTTTGTCCTCTCTTTCCGATTAGGACTCCCATCTCATCCCCGCTTAGATCAATATCCATTGAATTGTCAAGTTCATCATATTTCACATCGATCACTACTGTAAGTTTCATGGCATCAAATACATCGCTTAAAAACTGCTTTGCATTATCTGAAACGGTATTTTTAACTTTTGCCTTAATAACCGCCGGCTTGGAACCTATTCCAAGAAACCCTGAAGAGCCTTCTTCTATTACTTCATATTCCAGCTTATCACTTGTCACAAGCAGCTTTTGACAAGCCTCAGTAATTGCGTCATTAACTGTTTTTGCCGATACCTGAATATAATCCATTTTTATACCTCCCTCTATTTCCGATTATTCTTCTCATTATACTGTTTTACCATATTGGCTTTAGAAGCTATACTCCCTTGTTTTGAATTTTTATTGTAATATTCCGTAGACTTTCTGATTGCTTCTTCTTTTTCTTCCTGTGTCATGGTAGAAGCAGAATTTGCCTTTGATGCCAGTGTCTTTGTATTCATCGTCGCGTAATCATTCAGCATCTTGGCAGTAACACCCCGTTTTTCTATTTTCTTCTTATTTTTCTCAACATTCTTTTTAATGATTTCTTCCAAATCCATTTTATCAATATGTTTATTAATAACAATCTGCTGAATACTTCTCACCACAGAACCGGCAATCCAGTATAAACCCATACCTGCAGGAAGAGAATAGCAGAATATCGCCGACATGACCGGCATCATGATATTCATTGTTTTCATGGAAGAAGCCATCGGATTATCCTGATTATTATTGTTTGATTCCGCCTGGGGCATTAACTTTGTATTGATCCATTGTGTCAGGGCGGACAATAACGGAACTGCCAAAGCTGCTATTACCATCAGATATGTCCCGCTGTCCAAGGCTTCGTGAACAATATAAGAAGGAGAATTTCCTATATTCAATCCAAGGAAATTATTATATCTCTCTAAAATAGCCACCGTAGCATCCACATCTGCAGACAGGGAGGGAAACTGTTCCGAAATACTATGCCATTCTGCAGTGGAAGCCCGATTCAGCACATCTATAAATGTGTTCTGTATATACTGTGTATTGCCTCCCGTAAAAGCTTCATTACTAAATTGCTTTGCAAACATGGCGGCATCCCTAAAAGTCTGGATAAAATCAGCGCTTCCAGCCTGCGAGATCAGCTTGTCCACCAAAGGTAAAAATGCTTCTTTAATCTTTCCGACATAAGCCGGCATTGCATAAATAACACGATACAAAGCAAAAAGAATGGGCATCTGTATAATGAGCTGTACACAGCTTCCGGTAGGAGAAACTCCGTATTTTGCATATACGGCCTGCGTCTCCTCATTCATTTTCATCATGGATTCATTATCTTTTTTGTTCTTATATTTTGCCTGAATAGCCTGAAGTTCCGGATTCATCTTAGCCGACAGTTTTGAAAATTTCTGCTGTTTAATGGTAAGAGGCAGCATAAGAAGATTCACTACGATCGTAAATAAAATAATTGCAAGACCGATATTTGGAATACCAATCTTATCCAGACAGAAAAAGATTCCTTCCATTATATAGCCAAGAATCTGAGCAACCGGCCCTATAATAAAAGTCTGATTCTGGGTTAAAATTATACCTGACAATTTCTTTCCTCCTAAAAAATAAGATACAAAATTCGATTCTACGGAACAGGATCATATCCTCCCTTTGAAAAAGGATTACACCTGATAATTCTCCACGCCGCCATACATCCGCCTTTCAAAGCGCCGTATCTGCTGACCGCTTCCAATCCATACTCCGAACAAGTCGGAAAATAAGGACATTTTGTGGATTTCATAGGAGATATATACTTTCTATAGAATTTAATCATGTAAATAAGTAATTTTTTCATAACCATTTTCAAATCCAACTCCATCTTCCCATTTCTATTCCATATCCAAAAAGAAATAACTTTCAATAAAAAAATATCTTTAATATATGATGAAGTTTTCCGAGATGTAATAATGCGCTCTCAATATCAGCGTAAGAAGCCGACGACGCATTGTTTCTTGCTACGACTACTATATCTAAACCACTATTAAATATATTTTCATGCAGCCGGTAACTTTCTCTCACCAGTCTTGTTACTCTGTGACGAACAACACTGTTTCCTACTTTTTTACTAACCGATATTCCAAGCCTGTTCTGATCCGTATTATTTTCTAACACATACATTACCAGATATCTGTTGGCATAAGACTTTCCTTTTTTATAAACATTCTTGAAATCGTAGTTTTTTTTCAAAGAATCTGAGAAATTCATATAAAATGAACATGCTCCTTTCGCAGGTTATCCCCGCAAGAGAAAAAAGGTCACAGTAACTGTGACCTATGCTGATAATCTCTTTCTTCCCTTTGCTCTTCTGGCTGCCAGAACCTTTCTTCCTCCCGGAGTACTCATTCTCTTCCTGAAACCATGAACTTTCTTTCTCTGTCTGTTCTTCGGCTGAAATGTCATTTTCATAATCGGTACACCTCCTTTTGAAACCTTTCCAATCATATTATGATACTATTTAAAAGGCAAACATTTTATTTTAAAAAAACAATCTGTGTTAGAAAATATCATTACGATTATAATGGAAATTGCCATTCACGTCAAGTAAAAATCGCCCAAAAAATGCCGAAAAAATCATGAAAATTGCCGATTTTTTTTTCAATACCATATTTAGTTACTGAATTTCTTTTATTACCACAAAATATAGATACCAAAAGATTTATCCACATACCTGATCATTAATTTATATCTGCAGCAAATTTATCCACATAATGTGTATAAATTGTGGAAAACTTCTTTATAACATGTGAAAATAATATGGATAACTCTTTATAATTCCTTTTTATCCATACTTTAAAGTGTTCATAATAAATATCATGGTTATACACAGTTCCTAATGCAAATCAATAGGAACCATCCTTTTATTCACTATTTTATCCACATTATGTGTATAACTTTCTTTTAAAAATTAAGCATTTGAAATTTCATTTCATTTATATTAATATATAAATGCGGTATTTTTGCATTTATATAAAATCTCATATAAATTATGGAATGTAAAACTGCCGCATTATGAAATCGGAGGAATTTTCATGGATTTTATTCAAGAAAACTGGGAACTTATCAAACAGACCATAAAAAAAGAATATGACCTTTCCAACATATCCTATAATACATGGATTTCCAATCTCAATTTTTATAGTTCGGAAAACGATGTCATCACAATCATTATACCATCCGACCAGGCTCATGCATTGAGTTATATTACCAATAAATATAAAAGTTATTTTCAGGTAACTATTTCGGAAATGATGGAGCATGATTATGATATATCTTTCATATTGGAAAAAGATATCGAAAAAAACAGAACAAATGAAGATTCCATGGAGTTAAAGCCTTATTATAATATCAATTATGAAAAAGCAAACCTGAATCCAAAATACCGTTTTGATACTTTTGTGGTAGGCAGCAATAATAAATTTGCCCACTCTGCGTCCCTTGCAGTAGCAGAATCTCCGGGTGATACATACAATCCCCTCTATATATATGGAGGAGCAGGCCTTGGAAAAACCCACCTGATGCATTCCATCGGACACTTTATTTTAAAACAGAACCATAACATGAAAGTTCTTTATGTTACCTCTGAGCAGTTCACCAATGAAGTTATCAATTCCATACGAAGCGGTAATGCTGCAGATATGACAAAACTCAGGGAAAAGTACCGGACAGTAGATGTGCTTCTCATTGATGATATCCAGTTCATCATCGGAAAAGAAAGTACACAGGAAGAATTTTTCCATACTTTTAATGTACTTCATGCAGCGGAAAAACAGATTATCATTTCCTCCGATAAACCTCCAAAAGAAATGGAAACATTAGAGGAAAGATTCCGTTCCAGATTTGAATGGGGGCTTATTGCTGACATACAGCCTCCTGATTATGAGACAAGAATGGCAATTCTTCAGAAAAATGCGGAAAATTTCAGTAAAAAAATTGATGATGAAGTATTTACCTATGTAGCTACCAATATAAAGTCCAATATCAGGGAACTGGAAGGGGCTTTTAATAAGATCATTGCATTCTCAAAATTGAACAATGTAGAAATTAATCTTGAAATGGCACAGGAAGCGCTTAAAGATATTATATATCCGGACAAGCCCAAAGAAGTAAACCCTTCTCTCATTATAAATGTAGTAGCAGAACATTTTGGCGTTAATCCGGAAGATATAACTTCTAAAAAAAGAAACTCTGAATTTGTAGAAGCAAGACAGGTAGTCATGTATCTCTGCCGTTCCATGACAGATACATCCTATCAGAATATAGGAAGAATACTCGGCAAAAAAGACCACACTACCATTATTCACGGTGTTAACAAAATTACGGAAGAACTGGAAAATAACGAAGATTTACGCAATAAAGTGGAAATTATACGCAAAAAAATAAGTCCTTCCTAAAATATTGAAATTTTTAAACTTTCCAATGTTGATACCATGTGGGTAAACTGTAAATAAGTTTCTTTTGGATGTTGATAACTTTACCTATATAATATTTTTAATTTTGGTTATATAAAATCGTAATAAAATATATGTGAATAAAAAGACTTAAAAATTAAAGTTATATTTAGTTTTTCACATAGATTATGATTTCCTTTTTCCCTGAAAAATAGTATAATAGAAAGAGTTATACACAAATCAACAACCCTTATTAAGTATATTAATAAATTCTTTTTATATAAAAATGTTTTTGCAAGCAGCCCGAAAACAGAATTTTTCTTTTTAATTTAAAAGGAGTTATGCACATGAAGTTAGTATGTTCTAAATCAGATTTATTAAATGGTGTTCAGACAGTATCAAAAGCTGTACCTAACAAGACTACTATGTCTATTCTCGAATGTGTCCTGATTGATGCAAGAGATACGGATATTAAATTGATGGCAAACGATATGGAACTGGGTATAGAGACAATTATCGAAGGAAATATTGTAGAAAAAGGCATCATAGCGTTGGATGCCAGGATATTTTTGGAAATCGTAAGAAAACTTCCTGACAGTGAAATTACAATCGTGACGGATGATTCTCTGAAAACTACCATTACCTGTGAAAAATCAAAATTTAATATTATCGGTAAATCAGGAGAGGATTTCTCTTATCTTCCCTCCATTGAGAAAATAGATTCCATTATTGTGTCTCAGTTTACTTTGAAAGAAGTAGTAAGACAGACCATTTTTTCTATTTCGGATAATGATAATAACAAGCTTATGACAGGTGAATTGTTCGAAATCAATGAAGATATCCTGAAGGTAGTTTCTTTGGACGGGCATAGGATATCCATCCGTAAAATAAGGCTCAAGAATTTTTATATGCCGAAGAAAGTAGTAGTGCCCGGAAAGACTTTAAATGAAATAAGCAAGATTTTATCCGGTGATACGGATAAAGATGTGCATATTTTCTTTACGGACAAACATATTGTTTTTGAGTTTGATAATACCGTGGTAGTATCCCGTCTGATTGAGGGAGACTATTTCAAAATAGACCAGATGCTTTCCAGTGATTATGAAACAAAGGTAAGGATTAACAAAAAAGAATTGTTAAACTGTATTGACAGGGCAACTTTACTTGTTAAGGAAGGCGATAAGAAGCCTATTATCATAAATATCACCGATGGCATGATGGAACTTAAGATTAATTCCACGGTCGGAAGTATGAATGAGGAAATTGATATAGAAAAAAAGGGAAAGGATATTATGATCGGCTTTAATCCCAAATTTTTTATCGATGCCTTAAGAGTTATTGATGATGAAGAAGTGGATATTTATCTTGTAAATCCGAAGGCTCCCTGCTTCATAAGGGATGCCGGGGAAAATTATATTTATCTTATTTTGCCGGTGAATTTTACAACAGTAGATTAAAAGTTTGATGATAATTGGTTTATAGAAGGATAATTATGGAAATAATAAACATAAAAGATGAGTATATAAAACTTGGTCAGGCGCTGAAACTTGCCGGTCTTGTGGAATCCGGACTGGAAGCAAAAGACAGGATTAAAGACGGCTTTGTAAAGGTAAACGGAGAAACGGAATTCCAAAGGGGAAAAAAATTGCATGATGGAGATATCGTAGAATACGACGGCAGTAAGTTTAAGGTAAAAGCCGGCAGCTCCATATGAATTTTATAAAAAACGGGTGTAAAAATGATCATAAAATCTTTGGAGCTTATGAATTTCAGAAATTATGATTTACTGGATCTGAAATTCAGTGAAGGAACGAATATCTTATATGGAGATAATGCGCAGGGAAAAACAAATGTACTAGAAGCAATTTATCTGTCTGCTACCACGAAATCCCACAAGGGAAGCAAAGACAAAGATATTGTTAATTTCCATGCGGAGGAAGCCCATATAAGGACTTACCTTGAAAAAGAAGGAATTGAATATAAGGTGGATATGCATCTTCGAAAAAATAAGTCGAAAGGTATTGCTGTGGATGGACAGAAATTGAAAAAAGCGGCAGACCTTTTAGGCTTGTTGAAGGTTGTCTTTTTTTCTCCGGAGGATTTAGGCATTATTAAGAATGGTCCTGCTGAAAGAAGAAGATTTGTTGATATGGAACTTTGCCAGCTGGATAATTTTTATCTCTATAATCTTAATCATTACAATAAAATAGTGAATCAGAGAAACAAACTGTTGAAAGATATATACTTTAATCCACAGCTTAAGGATACTTTAAATATATGGGATTCCCAGCTGGTTTCTTTCGGAAGCAAGATTATAGAAAGACGCCGTATTTTCATAGAACAGTTGAATGAAATTATTTACGGAATACATAAAAATCTTTCGGGCGGTAAAGAAGAATTGGTAATAAAATATGAGCCGGACGTGGAAATAGAAAAATTTGAACATTCCATGAAGGCAAGTCAGGAAAAAGATATCAAGTTAAAGCAGACTTGCGTAGGTCCTCACAGGGATGACTTTAGTTTCATGGTGGGAGATATAGATATACGTAAGTTTGGTTCCCAGGGGCAGCAGAGAACGGCAGCTTTATCTTTGAAATTATCGGAAATAGAATTAGTGAAAAAGGTGGCAAAAGATACGCCGGTTCTTTTACTGGATGACGTGTTGTCGGAACTGGACAGCAGCAGACAGCAGTTTTTGTTAAATACCATAGGAGATATACAGACAATTATTACCTGTACAGGTTTGGATGAATTTGTCAACAACAGGTTTGAAATAGATAAGGTATTCAGGGTAGTAGAGGGTGCCATAGAAAATGCGGATGCAAATGGATGAAAATAGGCAGAAGAAAGGCATGGTTAAAATATGGGCAATCAGACAGAAAATGAATATGGGGCGGACCAGATACAGATATTGGAAGGTTTGGAAGCGGTACGTAAAAGACCCGGTATGTACATCGGAAGCACTTCTTCCAGGGGACTGCACCATTTAGTATATGAAATTGTGGATAACTCGGTAGATGAAGCACTGGCAGGTTATTGTGACAAAATAGAAGTGACCGTGCATAAGGATAATTCGGTGACGGTCATTGACAACGGGCGCGGGATTCCGGTGGGAATTAACCATAAGGCGGGAATTCCTGCGGTGGAAGTTGTATTTACCATTCTTCATGCCGGCGGTAAGTTCGGCGGCGGGGGATATAAAGTATCCGGAGGGCTTCACGGCGTAGGTGCGTCAGTCGTAAATGCCCTTTCCAACTGGCTGGAAGTGGAGATTTTTCAGGAAGGAAAAATTTACCGTCAGAGGTATGAGAGAGGCCATGCCTGCTATTCCCTGAAAGTGGTGGGAGAATGCCCTGCGGAAAAAACGGGTACAAAAGTCAGCTTTAAACCGGATGAAACAATCTTTCAGGAAACGACAGAATATGAATTTGATGTTTTGAAACAGCGTTTGCGGGAAATGGCTTTTCTGACAAAGAATCTGAAAATCGTGCTTCGGGATGAGAGGGTGGAGACGGGACAAAATCCCATAGAGAGAACATTTCATTATGAGGGAGGCATCAAGGAATTTGTTACTTACTTAAACAGAAGTAAAACTCCTTTATATGAAAGGATTATGTATTTTGAAGGTTCTAAAAATAATGTGTATGTGGAAGTGGCGATGCAGCACAACGATTCTTACACCGAAAGTTCTTACAGTTTCGTTAATAATATCAATACACCGGAAGGCGGAACTCATTTAGTAGGTTTCCGTAATGCCCTTACAAAAACATTTAATGACTATGCAAGAAATAATAAACTGTTGAAGGATAGTGAACCTAATTTAAGCGGTGAGGATATAAGGGAAGGTCTGACTGCCATTGTCAGTGTAAAGATAGAAGACCCCCAGTTTGAAGGACAGACAAAACAGAAACTTGGAAATTCCGAAGCCCGCGGAGCAGTGGACAGTATTGTCAGCGAGCAGCTTACTTATTTTTTGGAACAGAATCCTGTCGTGGCAAAAATCATCTGTGAAAAATCCATTTTGGCACAGCGGGCAAGGGATGCCGCCAGAAAAGCAAGGGATCTGACGAGAAGGAAAACCGCTTTGGAGGGAATGAGTCTTCCTGGAAAACTGGCGGATTGTTCCGATAAAGACCCTGCCAACTGTGAAATTTATATTGTGGAAGGGGATTCGGCAGGCGGCAGCGCCAAGACAGCGAGAAGCCGCGCAACACAGGCTATCCTTCCTTTACGCGGTAAGATACTGAATGTGGAAAAAGCAAGACTGGATAAAATATACGCCAATGCGGAAATAAAAGCAATGATCACGGCATTTGGTACGGGAATCCATGAGGATTTTGATATTACAAAATTGAGATATCATAAAATCATTATTATGACCGATGCCGATGTGGACGGAGCGCATATTGCTACTTTGCTGCTGACCTTCCTTTACCGCTTTATGCCGGAACTGATCAAGCAGGGATATGTATATCTGGCACAGCCTCCTCTTTATAAGCTGGAGAAAAATAAAAAAGTATGGTATGCATACAGCGATGAAGAGCTGGACGGTATTTTAAGAGAAGTAGGAAGGGATCAGAATAACAAGATACAGCGTTATAAAGGTTTGGGGGAAATGGATCCGGAACAGCTTTGGGAAACTACCATGGACCCGGAAAGACGTATTCTGCTGCGTGTTACCATGGATGAAGAAGCGGAATCGGAGATAGATCTGACGTTTACTACCCTGATGGGGGATAAAGTGGAACCGAGGCGGGAATTTATCGAGGAAAATGCAAGATTTGTAAAGAACCTCGATATTTAGAATGTAATGGAGAATATAAAAAATGGATGATAATATCTTTGACAAAAGTGAAGTGGATAAAATTCATGATGTGGATTTAAAAAAGACTATGGAAAATTCATATATTGATTATGCCATGAGTGTTATCGCTTCCCGTGCTCTTCCCGATGTAAGGGACGGATTAAAGCCCGTACAGAGAAGAGTACTGTATTCGATGATTGAACTAAACAACGGCCCCGATAAGCCTCACAGAAAGTGTGCCCGTATTGTAGGTGATACGATGGGTAAGTACCATCCGCATGGCGACAGTTCTATTTACGGCGCTCTGGTTAATATGGCACAACCGTGGTCTTTTCATTATCCGCTGGTGGACGGTCATGGTAATTTCGGTTCCGTAGACGGCGACGGCGCCGCTGCCATGCGTTATACGGAAGCAAGACTTTCCAAGATATCCATGGAACTGCTTGCCGATATCAATAAGGATACGGTGGACTTTGTGCCGAACTTTGATGAAACGGAGAAAGAACCTACGGTTCTTCCCAGCCGTTTTCCGAATCTTCTGGTAAACGGTACGACAGGTATTGCGGTCGGTATGGCTACCAAT
>CAJUBR010000069.1 GCA_910584695.1 uncultured Lachnospiraceae bacterium | reverse complement strand
ATGGCTTATGGACAGGATGACCGTGTATGTGCGTATACTTCTGCAGCCGCTATGATGGAAATGAATGAGGTGAAGCGGATCGCCTGCTGTTTATTAGTAGATAAGGAGGAAATTGGTTCCGTAGGTGCTACCGGAATGCAGTCTAAATTCTTTGAAAACACAGTAGCAGAATTGATGGATGCAATGGATGAGTATTCCGAATTAAAGCTTAAAAAATGCCTTGCGGCATCTTATATGTTATCTTCTGACGTATCGGCAGCATTTGATCCTAATTTTGCAAATGCATTTGAGAAGAAAAATGCCGCTTATTTCGGAAGAGGCGTCGTATTTAATAAGTTTACCGGTTCCAGAGGAAAATCCGGTTCCAATGATGCAAATGCTGAATATATTGCTAAACTCCGTAAAATTATGGACGATAACAAGGTGGCATTTCAGACGGCAGAGCTTGGGAAAGTTGATGTCGGTGGAGGAGGAACCATTGCTTATATTTTGTCCCTGTATGGAATGAATGTAATTGACAGCGGGGTGGCAGTCCTTAATATGCATGCACCGTGGGAGATTACAAGTAAGGCAGATGTATATGAGGCGTTGAAAGCATATAAAGCATTTTTAAAAGATGCTTAGGAAGTTGAAGAATGTATTGATGTATTAATGAAGAAGTTTTAGGACAGAATGTGAAAATGTGTCGGACGGGATTTTTGAAATAATATTGAAAGAGATTGAGGTGTCATTTTTGATGCCTCAAATTTTTTGGAAAATATTTGTAACATTTTAGTTTTTTAATTGTTTTATTATTAGAAACGTTTCAAAAAGGAAAGGAGGCAGATATGGAAAATGAATTGTTACAGCAGTTATATTTGAAATATCAAAAAGAGATTTATCTATATTTGTTTTCCCTTTGCAGGAATCAAGAGTTTGCTGAGGACCTGATGCAGGAAACGTTTTTAAAAGCATTGCTTTCATTGTCGGATAAACATACTAATATGAGACCTGGTTATATATGGTGGCTAGAAATCTTTTCTTTAATTATCGAAACAGAGAACAGAGGAATATACCTTTGGAGGAAGTCGGAGATACGTTATATGATGAAAATACATCAGAATTATTAAACCGGCTGCTTGCTGATGAACGTTCCCGGCTGTTGTATCAGGCATTGCAGCATCTGGGAGAACAAAAAAGAGAAATACTTACATTGCAATATTATGGTGGTTTGTCACAGAAAGAAATTGCAGTACTGCTTAAGCTTTCACCGGAAAATATACGGGTGCTGGCTCATCGTGGTAAACGGGAATTGAAAGAATATATGGAGGTGAAAGGTTATGACATATTATGAGTTAATTGAATTATATAAAAATGGAAAATTAGACAGTAAACAGAAAAAACAGGTAGAAGAGGATATCGAACGTCAGGATGCTATCAGTGAATATCTGTTTGAACAGGATGAATTATCCGTATTTTCTGGTTTACAGGATAGCGAAGCTGAGGGTGATACTATTTCAACGGAAACAGAAAGAGAGTCAGAACGGTTTTCAAAAATGATTCATGCAGCTATTCGTAAGACCTTCATCAAAATGGGGGTAATTGTAGGAGTTACTGTTTTGGCTGTAGTCTGTTTCATTATTTTTGCTTCGCCTCAGATCGTGGATAAATTCTATTATGATCCATCTGAAATTGTGGGTTCAGAGAATGATTCTGAAACGAACCGGCTTTCTTTAGATTTAGCCGTTTATTCTGAACTGTTTCTTCCTGGTACCTACAGACAGAATGTTAATGTGATTGGGAATGGGAATGGAAAATATGATATTGCGATTGTCCAGAATACAAGTGTTACGGACACTTTTACTGATGTAGCTGGAACCGTTAATAAAGGAAGGATAATTTTGTATGACGCAAATCTGCTTACAAGACCAACCGGAAACGCATTTGTACCGGCGGATGATGTGGTTAATGATCATATGATAGGAGACGTTGGTGCATTTGGAAGCTGGGAGAACGCATTAAAGGAACTTCAGGAATTACATGATGATGACTTTTATATTGCATATGTGACTTTGAGTCATGTGATGGATTACAGTAATTTTACCGTATGGGCTGAGAAAAATAATATAGATGTAGATTGGTGTGCAATCTGTCAGAAAAATAAGTTTTATGATGCAAAAAATGATGAGACAGAATATTTATCTTTAAGTAATATTGGGTTTATTTATAGAGGCAGTTGTGGTCAGCTTTTTTACAATACAGAAAAATATCCGTTACTTAGTCAATATGATACAGGTATGATGACAGGGGAAGAGGAAAAATGGGTTGTTTCTGAAGATAATATGAAACGGCATGTAGTCAGTATGCTCCGGTTTATGGCAGATGAAACAGAATTTTGTAAAATGATTGAAATGGATGAAAGTGCAGATGATTTTCATTCTTTAGCGGACAATGTGGAAGAATATGGTTTAAATATTTATGGATTTGCAGTGGTTGCACAAAAAGATGCTATTTTAGGCATCAGTAATCTGGATGAGGTGGCATATATTTATACCAGGATCATGCGATAGGATAAAAGATTAGCTGAATAAGATGAATTCTTCGAGCAACGAGCTAAGTGCTGCTTGCTGTCATTCACGTTTCCTGTATCGCTACATACAATAGTAGAGGAATCAAATAGGAAACGGGTCGGAATGGGGTAATAGCCGGTGCCGACCTGGTAAAGGAGTATAAATGGTACAATGGTTTATGTCTTTGAACCCTGTTTATCAGGGGTTGCTAGCAACCCTATTCACATATGGTGTTACGGTATTAGGTGCTTCCCTTGTGTTCTTTTTTAAAAATGTGAATCAAAAGGTAATGGATGTCATGATGGGATTTGCAGCAGGAGTTATGATTGCAGCATCCTATTGGTCACTTTTAAGTCCTGCTATTGATTTGTCGGAACAGATAGGAAGAAATGCAGCAGCATATGCAGCAGCAGGGCTTTTGCTTGGAAGTATCTTTATCGTTGTATCGGATGTGCTTATGTCTAAAAAACCTTATTGTAAAGAAAGGGGAGAGGGATGGGTCCGCTGTGTTTTGCTGACAACCGCAGTGACAATGCATAATATTCCAGAAGGATTGGCGGTAGGTGTTGCCTTTGGCTGTGCTGCTTTGGAAGGCGGAGGGACCTCATTGGTAGGTGCGGTTATGCTGGCAGTAGGTATTGGTGTTCAGAATTTTCCAGAGGGAACCTGCGTAGCAATGCCTCTTCGCAGGGAGGGCATGTCAAGATGGAAAAGTTTTCTGATCGGGCAGTTTTCCGGTCTGGTGGAACCGATAGCGGGTGTGCTGGGTGCCCTGTTTGCATTAAAGGTACAATCTGCCCTTCCACTGGTACTTTCTTTTTCAGCAGGTGCCATGATTTCGGTGGTCTGTTCTGAACTGATACCGGAATCTTTTAAGGACAATAAGCAATTGGCCACAGCAGGAGTAATGATTGGGTTCGTAGTAATGATGGTACTGGATGTGTCACTGGGGTAAAACGGTTTTTGCTGCCCGCTGCTTGCAACAGGGTTGCTGATTTATAGATCCTGATAATTTTTGTATTGGATTGGGCTGTTGCGATTGCACAGAAAACTTGCAAAAAGTATTGACAATAAAACTTATCACAAAGCCAACTGGCAGAAATGGTGGGAGTTTCAAGGAATACGATTAGTTCCATTGAGACGGGACAATTTAATCCAACGGCAAAGCTGGCATTGATTTTGTGTATTGCTCTGGATAAAAAATTTGAAGAATTGTTTTATTTTGACTAGTAAAGCAAAATCCTGAATGCTGTACATTGACAGGAACCAGACTTTGCGATAACCTATAAGACAGAATGCAGGAAAAGCCTGCTGAAACGAAAATGGGGTATCACAATGAATCATGATTTAACATCAGGAAATATTACGATTCAATTATTGAAATTTTCATTTCCTCTTATGTTGGGAAATGTATTACAGCAATTATATAATATAGTGGATACGATTATTGTTGGAAAGGTTCTTGGTGCGGGTGCATTGGCAGCAGTAGGTTCTTCTTATACACTGATGACATTTTTGACATCGATATTGATAGGACTTTGTATGGGAAGCAGTGCTTATTTTGCAATCCAGTTTGGCAGGAAGGACTACGAAAGTCTGAAAAAAGGTATTTTCCAATCCTTTTTATTGATCGGAGCTTTAACAGTAGTTTTAAATATTAGTGTGCTGCTCCTTCTTAATTGGATGATTAAAGTTTTGCAGGTACCTGTAGAAATACAGGATTTGATGAAAGAATATCTGATTTGTATTTTTGCGGGTATAACAGCGACGTTTCTCTATAATTTTTTTGCAAATCTGTTGCGAGCAGTCGGGAATTCGGTAATTCCACTAGTATTTTTAGGTGTCGCAGTTATTTTGAATATTCTGCTGGATATTCTCTTTGTTGTGATATATAAGGGGGGAGTTCAGGGAGCAGCAGCGGCAACCGTTATTTCCCAGTTTGTATCGGGAATTGGAATTACCGTGTACTATTATTGTTGTTTTCCAATGTTACGTGTGGGAAAACGGCATATGCATTTGGAAAGAGAGATTCTAAAAAATATATTTGGCTTTTCCTTTTTGACATGCCTTCAGCAATCAGTGATGAACTTTGGAATTCTTATGATACAGGGATTGGTAAATAGTTTTGGTGCAGTGGTGATGGCAGCATTTGCAGCCGCTGTAAAAATTGACACAATCGCTTATATGCCAGTACAGGATTTTGGAAATGCATTTTCTACTTTTGTGGCACAAAACTATGGGGCAGGAAAAAAGGAACGAATTTGGAAAGGAATTAAGAGTTCTGTTATCTGTATTTGTATATTCTGTATGGTAATCAGCCTGTTGATTTGTTTTTTTGCAAAGCCATTAATGGGTATTTTTATTAATTCAGAAAATGTTAAGGTGATTCAGGAAGGTGTGAATTATCTGCGGATTGAAGCTGCCTTTTATATTGGGATCGGACTTTTGTTTATGCTCTATGGTTATTACCGGGCAGTAGAAAAGCCTGGGATGTCTGTTGTCCTTACGGTCTGTTCTTTGGGAACCAGAGTTGTACTAGCGTATGTGTTTTCAGGGATTTCTTCAATCGGAGTGAAAGGAATCTGGGCAGCGATTCCGATTGGATGGTTTTTGGCGGATGTGGTAGGAGTTTGCTATTATTTTATATTGAAAGAATAAAGCTGTTATGCCTTTTTATTGTAATTTGGGGCATTGTCAAAAATGTGACGGTGAAATAAATGAAAATCACATTTTTGACAATGCAAAAACACTAGTCATCTATTCCGAAGGTTCGTTCTAATTTATCTTCGGATGCATCCAATTTATCCTCCAGGTTTTCCAGAATTTGTTCCTGACTCCGGTAATCTTCATAAGAAAGCTGACCCTGCTTATACTGGGATTCAATATAATCATCATAGGAATCCAGTCGTTGGTCTGTTAGGTCCAGTTCATCTTTCAGGTTAAAAAACTGAGCTCTTTTTTCTTCTATATTTCCATTAGGGGTAGCAGAGTCTGCCTTTGCAGTTACTTCATCAACCGCTTTGGTAAGGGATTGCATTGTGTCGGCTGTAAGATTGTTGGAAGTGGAATCAGATGTATCAACAAAGTGTTCGGTAGAGATATCGGCATCAGAGTGCTCAGCAGACTGCTCCGTCAATGTTTTATTCAGTATGGCAACTTGTTGTTCAAGCTGTTTCACCCTTTCTTCCAGATTCTTATAAGATGAATTATCTTTGTTATTACATCCGGTGAGGACAAATGAAGATAGTACAGTAAGTGGCAGAATCAACAATAATATTCTTTTCATGGTAAGATCCTTTCCTTCTTAATATTTTAGTTAAAGTATATGGATAGATTACTCTTGATTATTATACCAATTATTTTTGTTGTGGTCAATTTTAAAATAAATCAGGAAATAGGGAATCAAAGCAGAACCTTTGCTTACGTTGACGAATATACTTATATGTGATAAAATCAATTAACATTAATTTACTTATAATAATATATCTGACTATAAAGAGGAGGAATTTATAATGAGTCTGCTTGAAGAATTGAAAGATTTAGGCGTAAATATTGACGAGGCGGTAGAACGTTTTATGGGAAATCAGTCCTTGTATGAAAAAATGCTGAAAAAGTTTCCGGATATGCTAAATAAAGCATCCATTAATCCGGATTTTGATTGTAATGATTATACGGAAGTGATAGAAAAAACCCATGCCGTTAAAGGAGCTGCAGGTAATTTATCACTTACGCCGATTTATGAAGCTTATACAAAGATTGTAGATTTATTACGTAACGGCCAGCCGGAACAGGCTCAAATCATACTAAAAGAAATCCAGCCTGTTCAGGCCCAGATCATTGCCTGTATTGAAAAATATATGTAATGCGTTATCTTGTGTGCACTAGGAAAAGTCTGTTTATAATGGAGGTTTGAATGGATAAGAAGAAAACAATATTAATTGTTGATGATATTGAGATTAATCGTGCTGTATTAGCGGAGATTTTTAAGGACAATTATGATATCATAGAGGCATGCAATGGAGCAGAAGCGATTGAAATTATAAATGGAGATATCAATATTTCTGCAGTCCTTCTTGATTTGATTATGCCTGAAATAAACGGATTAGGTGTATTGGAAGAAATGAACAAAAATGGAAAGATTAAACGGATTCCAGTATTTTTGATAACGACTGCGGACAGTAAAGAAATGTTGTTGGAAGGATATGATCTTGGTGCAGTTGATGTAATTCAAAAGCCGTTTATGGCACGATTTTTAAAATGTAGGATTAATAATGTAATTGAACTTTATGGACATAGAAATGAATTAGAGCAGATTGTGGCAGAACAGATTAAGCGATTAAATTATATCAATCAATCGATGATAGAAACACTTGCGACTGTTATTGAATTTAGGGATTGTGAATCGGGGGAGCATGTGAAACGAATCAGCAGTCTTACCCATATTTTAATGTCTGAAGTAAGCAGGCTGTATCCGGAATATTACTTGCCTCAAAATGAAATTGATAAGGTGTCGGCATCTGCTGTGCTGCATGATGTAGGTAAGATTTCCATACCCGACAGTGTTTTAAATAAGCCGGGCAGGCTTACAGAAGAGGAATTTGAGATGATGAAGCAGCATACGGTAAAAGGCTGTGAGATTTTACAAAATATTCCGGATATTATGGATAAGGGGATTTACAATTACAGTTATGATATTTGCAGACATCACCATGAACGCTGGGACGGAAAGGGATATCCGGATGGTTTAAGCGGAGATGATATTTCAATTTGGGCACAGGTAGTATCAGTTGTGGATGTATATGATGCACTTACATCTGAACGGGTTTATAAAAAAGCATTTAGCCATGATAAGGCTTTGAATATGATATATCATAATGAATGTGGTGTGTTTAATCCTAAAATCTTAAAAGCATTTGAAAATATTGCCGATCGAATAGCTAAAAAACATTGAGCGGAGGATAAGTCTTTATTTAATGAGGTCAGGTTGTGATGGAAAAAAAGATAAAAAATTTTTTAAGAGTAAGTTTTATAGGTGTCATTATAGTATGCATAATAATTTTTGTCTGGCTTACAGTGTATATGACCCAAAAAACAGAAGATACGATTGAAAATGTTAGCAAGATATATATGTCGGAAGCGAACGTGCAATTACAGCAGAAATTTAGCTCTATTATCAGCTTGCGTCTGGATCAGGTAGCTGGAATAATAAGAGGTACTCCTCCTGATAGATTAAATTTTAACGATGAATTGCTGGAAGAATTAAAAGAGCGTGCTGAAATCAGGGAATTTTCTTATCTGGGATTTTATACGGAAGACGGTGAGTTAGAGATTATTTATGGAGAGGAGGTAGAAATGGCAGACAGTGAGGATGCCATAAGGACTTTAAAGAGTGACGGAACAATAGTGGAGCACGGGATTACAAAAGATGGGGAAAAGGTTTTGCTGTTAGGAAAGTCTGTCAGTTATCCGATGAGAGATGGCGGAACCAGTCTTGCTTTAGTAGCCGGTGTTTCTATGGAGTATCTGAATGAAGCATTGTTTTTGGATACGGAGCAGGGAAGGTTATATTCCCATATTATTGACAGTAAAGGAGATTTTATAATTAGGAATGCGGACGCATATCGGGAATCCTATTTTGAACGTATTCGGTCAGAATATAAGGATGATAAAGGAAAAAATGCTGAGGAGTACGTGGAAGAACTGTCTTCGGCCATGGAAAAGGGTGATGTATATTATACAAGTATTTTTCTTGACGGAGAAGAGAGGCAGATTTATTGTTCTCCTATTTTCAGCAAGCCTACATGGTATCTTATATCAGCTATGCCAAATGGGAATCTAGACAATGAAATCGGTGGACTTGACAAGATACGTATTGGAATGATGCTTGGTGCAATGTTGATTATTTTATTGCTTATGTCATTTGTATTTATTCAATATTTCAGATTATCACAACAGCAAATGCAGGAACTGGAAAAAACAAAACAGGAAGCACTTCGTGCAAATATGGCAAAAAGTGAATTTCTTTCCAGTATGAGCCATGACATCCGTACTCCAATGAATGCGATTATTGGAATGACAGAAATCGCCTTGAAAAATCTTAAGGATCCGGAGCGTACAGAGGATTGCCTGAAGAAAGTTAAGTTATCCAGCAAGCATTTATTGGGATTGATTAACGATGTGCTGGATATGTCTAAGATTGAGAGCGGGAAAATGACACTCAATATGAGTCAGATGTCTTTAAGGGATACAATGGATGACATTGTAAATATCATGCAGCCACAGGTAAAAGCCAATAAACAGTATTTTGATATTTTTATTCAAAAAATCGAATCCGAAGAGGTTTGCTGTGATAGTGTACGTCTGAATCAGGTATTGCTGAATATTTTATCGAATGCAGTTAAGTTTACGCCGGAGGGTGGCAGGATTGATGTGCGTTTGTACCAGGAGGAGTCACCGCTGGGTGACAATTATGTACGAACTCATTTTCGCATTAAAGATACGGGAATTGGCATGTCAGAGGAATTTCAGAAGAAAATTTTTGATTCTTTTGTAAGAGAAGAAACAGAACAGGTTCAGAATATTATGGGAACCGGTCTTGGGATGTCCATTACAAAATGTATTGTGGATTTGATGCATGGTACGATTGAATTACAGAGTGAGCAGGGAAAGGGAAGCGAATTCCATGTAATTCTGGATTTAGAAAAGGCACAGGAAAAAGAGACAGAAATGGTATTACCTCCTTGGAATGTTCTGGTAGTGGATGACAATGAACAGTTATGTTTAAGTGCAGCGGCTAATTTAGAAGAATTAGGGGTTCATGCAGACTGGTCTATGGATGGCAGCAAAGCAGTCGAGATGATCGAGGAGCGGCATAAGAAACAAGATGATTACCATTTTGTATTATTGGACTGGAAAATGCCGCATATGGATGGTATACAGACCCTTCGGGAGATTAGAAAAAGAGTCGGTAAGAAGATTCCTGTCTTTTTGATTTCGGCTTATGATTGGAGTGACATTGAAGAGGAAGCACAGGCAGAGGAGATTGAAGGTTTTGTTTCAAAGCCATTGTTTAAATCTACATTATTTGCGTGTTTAAGACGATATGTCGAAGGAAATAAAAAAGAAATAGAAAAGAAGGAAAAGAAAGTAATAGACTTTTCCGGAAAAAGAGTGCTTGTGTCAGAGGATGTGGATATCAATTGGGAGATTGCAAATGAGGTTCTTTCTTCTGTAGGTTTACAGGTAGATAGGGCGGTAAACGGTAAAGTCTGTGTTGAGCAGTTTGAGCAGTCGGAACCGGGCTTTTATAATGCAATTTTAATGGATATCCGTATGCCGGTGATGGATGGTTATGATGCAACGAAGGCGATTCGTGCATTAAATCATCCGGATAAGGATTTACCAATTATTGCCATGACGGCAGATGCATTTTCGGGTGATGTTCAGGTCTGTCTGGATTGTGGAATGAATGACCATATAGCAAAACCGATTGACATGAAGGAGCTTATGCAGGTTTTACAAAAATATTTACAATAAATTTCCCATTTAGACGGATTTTGGCATATTATAGTATGGATTAAATTTGTTAAGGCAGCATTTATGACTTGTGAAGAGATGATATATAATGAAGATTATGCTGATTATCTGATTAATTTTTCCAGGGGATTAATAGGAGCAGAGGAATTGTACCGGACTGGTTGTATCAACCAGTTGACAGAAAAAACTGCAATTTTTCATATGCCAAGCTCAGAAGATTATCTTACAAACTTAGAGAGGGTACCTTATTCTTTTATACCGAAGTTGTTTGGATTGATGGATTCATCTAATATGGAGGCTATTGGTGTAAAACAGATACAAAACCCCAATAATGTTGGTTTAACAGGAAAAAATGTGATTGTTGGATTTGTGGATACCGGTATCGATTACACAAATCCATTATTTTTAGACGAAAATGGAAATACACGGATTGGGGTGATTTGGGACCAGACAATAATGGGAGGAGAACAGAAGGATTCTGTGCCAGCCCCTTTTTATGGAACGGTCTTTTCAAGGGATGAAATTAATGAAGCATTGAAGGAGGAATCACCATATGAACGAGTTCCGTCAAGAGACGACAACGGACATGGAACTTTTATGGCAGGTATTGCTGCAGGAGGTTCCAACCGGGAAAACGATTTTACCGGAATCGCTTTTGAGGCAGAACTTGCAGTTGTAAAATTAAAAGAGACAAAACAATATTTAAGGAATTATTTCGGAGTGCCGGATGATGTGCCTGCATATGAGGAATCAGATATTATATATGCGGTAGATTACCTGTTAAGATATGCAAGATTAAGAAGACTTCCGATTTCTATCTTTATCGGATTGGGAAGCAGTAATGGAGGACATTTGGGGCTGACTGTTTTGGAGCAGTATCTGAGTGGCAGGTTGGAAAATGCGGGAATTATGGTTAGTGCACCTGCGGGAAATGAAGGCAATGAGCGGCTTCATTACGCAGGGACTTTGGAGGAAAATGCCGAGTTTCAACAGGTAGAATTAAATGTGGATAACGGTCAGGAGGTTCTTACAATCGAATTATGGGGAGATTCCCCTGCGACTTTTTCACTGGGAATTATATCCCCGCAGGGGGACCGGATTGACCGGATTGCTCCAAGATTTGGACAGGAGGAAGTAATCTGGCTTCCGATTGCCAGGTCTACCGTATATGTAGCATATCAATTAGTAGAGACTTATTCCGGCGACCAATTGATTTTTGTCCGTCTGACGAATCCGACACCTGGTCTGTGGCGCTTTTTAGTCTATGCAGATGCGGGGAAACAAAGAACTTTTAATATGTGGATGCCGCTCCGGCAATTTTTAAGACCGGAAACGTATTTTTTGAAGGCAGAACCGGAAAATACAATTACCGTACCGGGAAATGCATCCTTGGTAATGACCATGACCGCATACAATCATTTGAATGGCAGTATCTATGCCTCAGCAAGCAGAGGGTATAATGCCAGAAATCAGATAAAACCGGATCTGGCAGCTCCCGGCGTGAATATAACGGGTCCGGGACTTAGAAATAATTTTGTGACAAGAACTGGAACGTCGGTAGCAGCCGCCCATTGTGCAGGTATCATAGCACTTTTTTTACAGTGGGATATTGAAAATTATAGTATCGGTATCTTTTATGCGGCACAGATTCAAAGCCTGTTTTTGAAGAGTGCAATCCGGGATGCGGAATTTCAATATCCGAATCCGGTGTGGGGATATGGTATCATAAATATTGAACGGGTTTTTGATGGATTTCGAGTGACAAATTTTCCGGTATAAATAATTTTGACTGGTTTAGTGGAAAAGACTGCATAATAAATCAGAGCAGACGGAAACAAAAATCTGCCAGATAAGAAATACTGTGTCAAAAGAGTATAAATGTCATAGGAATGAGGTAGATTAGGATGAAAATTTCAACAAAGGGAAGATATGCATTGCGCCTGATGCTGGATCTGGCACAGCATAATACAGGAGAGATGATAAGAATAAAGGATATATCAGAACGTCAGAATATATCGGAAAAGTATTTGGAACAGATTATCACTTCATTAAAACGGGCTGGATATGTGAAGAGTCTTAGAGGTGCACAGGGAGGATACCGCCTTGCAAAAGAACCGGAGGAATATACCGTTGGGATGATTCTAAGACTGACGGAAGGGAATATGGCACCGGTAGCCTGTTTGGAGGATGAGATAAATGAATGTACAAGAGCGGAAAACTGTATTTCCCTTCGTTTGTGGAAAATGTTAGATGAAGCGGTAAAAGGCGTGATTGATCATGTGACGTTGCAGGATATGCTTGAATGGAGCACGGAAAAGGGAGATCATTATATAATCTGATATTTGTAATGATGGTAGAAATGCACAAACATACCAACCTGATATATTGGGGATATGTTTGTGCATTTTAGTTTTGCTTATTTTGTCATTAGGGACAGAATTTCGTTACTTCGTGCGATAAACTTGGTCATTGCCTCTGCACCCAACGGAGCATGTGCAAGAAGTGCAAGATCATAAAGCTGTTCACATACGGTTTTGGTATTTTCTCCCTCCGGATTTTCTAAAATATATTGTACAAGACTGTTATTAGCGTTTAATACAAGTGTCTGACCGTTTCCGCCAAACATGGAAGGATCCATGCCGCCCATATTATACATTTTCATCATATCCTGCATTCTTCTTGTCTCTTCAGGAAGCGTAATCATAGAAGAGATGGAAGCATTTTTAAGCTTTTCTACTTTGACAGCCAGATTCTCGTTATTAAGGGCTTTTTTAAATATTTCTGTCAATTTATCCGTTGTTTCCTTTAATTCTTCTTCGGAAACTTCTTCCTTGAATGTGTTAGTCACATCAGAATCGATCCGGGTAAATTTTACGCTGTCATTTTTTTGTTCCTGATGTGTGATAAATGGAGTATCAATATTATGGGTTAGAACAACAGCATCAATGCCCTGCTCTTTAAACATGTTAATATACTGGGACTGTACTTTTTCATCGTCAGTATAAAATACGGTATTCTCATATTTTTCTTTTCCTGCCTCTAAATATTCAGGAAGTGTCAGATATTTACCCTCCAGATTCTTATAGAGAATATAATCTTTCATTTTTTCATCAAATTTGTCATCCTTTAGACAGCCAAACTTAATAAATGGATTCAGATCATCCCAATAACTTTCATAAGATTCACGTTCGGTTTTAAACATACCGGAAAGTTTATCCGCTACTTTCTTTGTAATGTAGTCGGAAATCTTCTTTACAAATCCGTCGTTCTGCAATGCACTGCGGGAAACGTTAAGCGGAAGGTCCGGACAGTCTATGACACCCTTTAATAAAAGTAAAAATTCAGGAATCACTTCTTTAATATTATCTGCGATAAATACCTGGTTGTTATATAATTTAATGGTACCCTCCAATGTATCATATTCTGAGTTGAATTTTGGAAAGTATAAAATACCTTTTAAATTAAATGGATAATCCATATTCAAATGAATCCAGAATAAAGGTTCTTTAAAATCAAGGAATACTTTGCGGTAAAATTCCTTGTATTCTTCCTCCGAACAATCATTCGGATGTTTGGTCCAGAGCGGCTTTGTTTCATTAATCGGCTGCTCGGCGGGTTCCTTGTTTTCGGATTCATCTGTCGCTTCTGAATCTTTGGTGTCGCTGTCAGAGGCATCCGCAGTTTCTGTTTGTTTGGATGTATCCGTATCTTCCGTTATTTCAGTGGAATCGATTACTTCATCATTGACCTCTTTTGCGGCATCTGCGTTGGTAAAGTAAATTTCTTCCGGCATGAAAGAACAATATTTTTCCAATACTTCTTTTACACGGTATTCATTTGCAAACTCATAACTGTCTTCATTTAGATATAAGACAATTTCAGTACCATGAATATCACGGTCACCGGTTGACATCGTATATTCTGTTCCACCGTCACATTCCCAAAAAACAGGTTTCGCCCCATCCTGATAAGATAAGGTGTTAATTGTAACTTTATCAGCCACCATAAAGGTGGAATAAAACCCAAGTCCGAAATGTCCGATAATCTGGTCGTCACTGGCCTTATCTTTGTATTTTTCAAGAAAATCTGAGGCACCTGAAAAGGCAATCTGGTTAATATATTCATTTACTTCATCAGCCGTCATACCGATACCGTTATCAATAAAGGTAAGGGTTTTATCATTCGGACTGGCGATAACGTCAATACGGTATTTGGTATCCTCAGCCTCTTCGTATTCACCGATTAACGCCAGCTTATGCAGCTTAGTGACAGCATCGCAGGCGTTTGATACGACCTCACGGATAAAAATATCATGATCGGAATACAACCATTTCTTAATAATCGGGAAAATATTGTCACTGTTAATCGATAAGTTTCCTTTTTTTGTTTCTGCCATAAAAAACATCTCCTTGTAATTATATTTTAAGAGTCTGACCGATAATTGGTATAAACGTAATAATAGTATATTCGTGGAGAAAAGTCAAGAAAAAATTAGCACTCAATTATAATGAGTGCTAACAAAAATAATATCTTAATAAAAATATTTAATTGCAGGTGATCTTGTATGATTTAAATAGTGCTG
>CAJUBR010000068.1 GCA_910584695.1 uncultured Lachnospiraceae bacterium | reverse complement strand
CAGTTTTAGAGGCATCCAGGTACAATACGTATCAGTTTGAGGACGGATTGTATCAGGCAGATAATGGGAAGACGTATCTGGTTGTGAAACTAACTGTAAAAAATACTTATGAAAAGGATCTTCCGATGAGCATTACGGATTTTACACTGGATTATAGTGGGAAAGATGCAAAAGATGTCATTACCGGATATGGGAAAGCAGATTTGAAACAGGATGATTTTATGGAGAATATTTTTACACTGAAAAAGGGGGAAAGTGTTACAAAATACATTTTATTTACCGTTGCGGATAAGAAAACTTATACATTGAATTATGCAGAATATTATGAGGACAAATTTGAGGGAAATAAATTCCAAATTAATGTAAAACCGGAGAAAAAGGAAGCAGATTCCGCTGCTTCTCCGGACACATCAGCTTCCACACAGGAAAAGAAAGAAGCTTCTGAAAGCGAGAAACAGGGAGAAACAAAAAAAGAATAGCACAAAATATAGAAACTTTTGCTGCCAGAAGGAATATACTATTAAAAAAGTGCATTAGGATGTTTTTATGGATATGCAGGAAATGAATTACAATGACAGCGAAAGAAGACGGCCGGCAGGATGCAGGGGTTATGTACATGTTATTGAAGCAGGTGATACACTTTATAAGCTTGCCAGAAAATATGATGTGAAGTTATTTGATATTATGCGATTAAATCCCTATGTAAATGTTTATAATTTACAGATAGGGGATGAAATCTGTATTCCAACTATGGCTGCCAGGCCGGAAAAGACCTATGTTGTAAATGAGGGAGATACCATAGAAAAGGTTTTAAAGGCATTTGATGTAGATTTTAACACTTTGGCCAGATGGAATCCTACCCTTATGGAGATTGAACTGCCAGAAGGGTTGATTTTAAAGATGCCTTTAAGGGGTCCACGAAGCGGTGTACCGTCTATGGAAGAAGATTTAGATGATTTAGAAAATCAGGAAGATTAAGTTGATACCAATCATATAAGTATATTTAAGTATGTAATAAGCATCTATAGATATAAAATAAGGATGAAGAAAGGGTGAAAGAAAAATAATGGAAAGGGATAATATGCAAACACACATCTTTCACCCTTTGTGTTTGCGCCCATCAAATACAAAGGGGTTTGTGTTTGACAGGCTTGGTGTAAATTATGGATTTTATGACAAAATTAGAACGAAAGTTTGGAAAATTTGCAATTCCTAATTTAACAGTAATTTTAATAGCAGGCTTTGCAATTGGATATCTGATTGAAATCTTTGATGCCAGTGCATTGGAACTTCTTGCAATGAATCCGGAAAAAATTATGCAGGGACAGATTTACCGTTTAATAACTTGGGTTGTAATGCCACCGGGAGGAGTCAGCATTCTCCTTGTCATTACATTAATGTTTTATTTTTCTGTTGGACGTGTGCTTGAGAATTCATGGGGAGATTTCCGTTATACGGTTTATATTCTTTCCGGTATTATTTTTACGGATATCGGTATGATGCTTACTTATTTTGTGATGAAATTGTTAGGACAGGCTGATTTATTAAACTTTTATTACCAGTATGGACTTTATGGTGCATCTACTTATTATTTATGTATGAGTATGTTTTTAGCCTATGCCTTTATGTTTCCAGATATGCAGGTACTTTTATATTTTGTCATTCCGATTCGTGTAAAATGGCTGGGTTACATTGATATTGCATATTTAATTGTAGCAGTTTTGCAATATGGACTGATGGGGTATTATGCTGGTATGGTAACGATTATCATGTCTGTATTTAATTTTATTTTGTTCTATTTTGCAATGAAGGGGAAGTCAAGGTTAAGTCCTGCCCACAAAAAGAGGAAAAGAAGATATCATCAGGAGGTACGTCAGACGCAGATTCTTACACGACATAAATGTGCTGTCTGTGGTCAGACGGAAGAGGATAATCCGGAGTTAGAGTTCCGTTATTGTTCTCGTTGTAAGGGGAATTATGAGTATTGCCAAAATCATTTATTTACGCATACCCATAGGAAATAAGAGAAAAGGATATGATTTTAGATGAAAAAAGAAGACAGAAAAAGAATAAAGGATATTATGCAGCATAAGAATCTGGAGTTCAATCTTCCGGCTTATGCCAATTCCTATATGAATGCAGTATATGAATATAGTTTGATTCATTTCGTGCTTAATTATTATACGATGAAAGAAATCCAGAATGATTTAAATGGTGTGGCATTTGATGATTTTCTCTCCGGTGTGTTAGACGAGGTACATACTATGCTGTTTGAAACATTACTGGAAGGGGAACAAAGAGAAGACACCGCAGAGGTTATAAAAAGGATTGACCATCTTCGGGATGAAATGACTAGCAGAATGACCATTCTTACTTCTTATACGGACACTTTGCAGATTTATGAATATGTACTAAACCGCATTGAGTATGGAATCACAAAAGAAACTTATCCGGTAAAAGAGGAAGAACTGGCGGTCAGGATTTTCCAGTATCTATTTCGGGATAACGATAAAATGGTGGTAAATAGTAAGATTCAGACGGTAACCGGACAATTGCCAGTCAGGATGACAAAAAGCCGTTTCTTTGAATATTTGACGGATACGTTAAATATATATAACGGTTCCGATAAAACAGCGGTAGAGGATTTTGTGGCTATGTTGAAATCGAATGCGTTGTTAGAACTGTCTGACGGATATTATGAGGCATACCCTGAAATTGTGAAGGTAATCCAGGTTATGGAACATACAGATTATAAAACGTTGGATTTAGCCGGATATCAGGCATTAATAGAACAGTTTTCTGCGACAGTCAGTTATTTGACAGAACAGGTAAGCCGTTATCTGCTGGTAACAGAAATAATAAATGATTTCTATGCTGCTTTATTGGCACTACCTTACGAAAAAAATGAAGAGAAAAGTACAAAGTCTTGTATTTCCATGTTAGGAGGACTTCATGACGCCTTTTTATCATCGGGAGAAATTCCGGCAGCAGTCGATGAAGGATTTGTGACAATCGAGGGCAGGCAGGAAGTACTTGGAGAAGAGATCATGCAATACGAAAGTATTTTGCAGGATGTTATGGCAGAGCATGGGGATACGATTTCATGGCTTATGGCGGATAAGATTTTTAACAATCTTTGTCTGATTTCAAAATTGTTATCCAACAGCTTATTTATTGATCTGAAGAAAGAGGAAGTACAGCCGGAAATGGCAGACGGTGAATACATTGCATCACAAAGGGATGAATTAGTCGCTTTGTTAAATGGTTTTTTCGATAAGCATTCGAAAGAGATAAACCGGGCGGTTATGGCAGCAATGTTTTCGAATATGCCGGTACTTTTTAATTCTCAGCAGGAGATTAAAGATTATATTGAATATAGTCTGAATCATTGCGGTAACAGCAGTGAATTGATGGCATGTGCTAAGATTTTAGAAGAAATGATGGAAGAGGAACAGGAGATTTAGGACAGGGTGATGGAATGAATATCAGATTTCATGAAAAACTATATATAGATGATATATCTGATAAAAAGATTGCTTCTATCAAAAAAAAGATAAAAAAGGGGTTTCCAAAGCTCAATTTATATTTAATTACATTACCAATCGGAAATCAGGGGATATTAGAGGTATACTGGTATCCGGAACTGCTGCAGAATTTTTATCGAAAGATGAAGAAAGAGTTAATTGTAGTTGGTCTTGCAGGCAGTAAAGAAGAGGCCTTTGAAATGATTCAAAGGATTGTAACAGAAATTGGTCTGCAGGGAAACAAAATACCGGTGGACAAGTTTTTCAAGGAGAGCGGATGATACTATCAATATTGAAGATAATCGGAATCATACTTCTGATCATCATAGGTTTACTTATTTTCATATTGGGTCTGGCATTACTTGTTCCCATCCGTTACCAGTTTGAGGGGAATTATCAGGGTATGTTAGATGGTGAAGCGGATGTCAGGTGGGCACCAGTAATGTTTAAGGCTTCTGTCTGTATACGAAATAATCGGCTGGAATATATTGTGAAATTGTTTGGTGGTATTGTAATGACCAATACCGATAAAAAGATTTCATGGATTGGAAGAAAATTTTTTTCTTTTGAAGATGATTTGGAAACAAAAGAAGAGGATTTTCAAGATGAAACGGTAAGAAAGGAACCGGACGAAGCAGAGGATAAATTACAAGGGGAACTATTAGGAGAAGCGTTTATAAAAAAAGATACGGAAAAAAAAGAAGAAAAGGAAGAAACGAAAAAAGAGAGAAAAAAGAACATTTCTGTTTTTGATAAATTCCGACGTATTCTAAAGAGATGGAAAGAAAAATGGAATCTTTTTTTAAAGAAGATAAAAGAGATAGGAAAGAAAAAAGAGGATTTATTAAAGGTGTATCATTCCAAAAGGTTTGAACTGGCAAAAAAAGACATAAAATCCTATTTGAAAAGAATTTTTCGTATTATAAAACCAGATAAGTTGGAAGGTTTTGTTCATTTCGGCATGGAGGACCCGGCGGTAACCGGACAGATCCTTGGCATAGCTGCAATGCTCCTACCATTATATCAGGGATTTCTTACGATTGATCCGGATTTTACAAAAAGCTGTTTGGATGGTACACTGAAAGGAAAGGGGAAAATCTTTCTTTTTTCCATTGTAAAACTGGCATTTAAGGTCATACTAAATAAAAATCTTATAAAAGTAACAAAGAAAGTGCAAACTATATTAGAAGCATAGGAGGGCAAAAAAGTGGCAAATGATTTTAATTCAACAGTGAGTTCTTTATTTCAGGGAATGGACAAATTTTTAACAACTAAAACGGTTGTAGGAGAGCCTACAAAGATTGGCGATACGATTATTTTACCATTGGTAGACGTGAGCTTTGGAGTAGGGGCAGGAGCCTTTGCGGACGGACAAAAAAATAACGGTGCAGGTGCAATGGGCGGAAAGATGACAGCAAGTGCAGTATTGGTAATTCAGGGTGGACAGATTCGTCTTGTAAATGTGAAAAATCAGGATACGGTAACAAAGGTACTGGATATGGTTCCGGATTTGATCGACCGTTTTCAGAAAAAGGGAGAGAATGGAAGTTCTGCCGAAGTAGATGAGGCCGTATCAGATCTTCTTAATGAGGACGCATAAAAGCAGGAAAAAGTAACCGAAGAATAAAAATATTCAAAAAACAGTCACAAAGGAAGCAAAACCGGAATATATTGTTTTATAGCAGATACAGGAATCGGATGGAGGATATATGAAACGGGTATGGGGTTTTGCTTTCTTTTGGTTTAGCGTAGGCATGATTGTAGATTTCATTTTGGAAGGATTCTGGAATTTTTTTGTAGTGGTAATGGGACTTGTGATTGCATATATATTGTTTTGCAGATGTTAGTAATATTTTGGTTATCGTTTGTATAAAAAAAGAGAACCCTTTGGGTCCTCTTTCTTTCCATTAAGCTCTCTCTACTTTACCAGATCTTAAGCATGAAGTACAAACATAAATTCTTTTTGGTGTGCCGTTAACATTTGCTTTCACCTTCTTAATGTTTGATTTCCACATTTTGTTAGATCTTCTATGAGAATGGCTCACCTTGATTCCAAAATGAGCAGCTTTATCACATACTGAACACTTTGCCATGACTGCACCTCCTTGAATATATTAACCTATCGGTTTGCAACACGTCAATTTTAACAGAACTATTATCAGAATGCAAGCACTAATTTAAAAATTTTATAAGTTTTGATTATCAGACAAGTTTTAATAATGAAAGAAAAAACTTGTTTAAGTGGGAGGAGAATGGTATGATGTATAAAAAATATAATTTTTCTAACTGGAGGGATATATATGAAGATTGAATTAGAAACCCCGAATGGGGATGTTGTAATTGAAAGTGAAGTCATTGCACAGTATGCGGGTCTTTCGGCGATAGAATGTTTTGGTATTGTGGGAATGGCAACTATCAGTATGAAAGATGGTCTGGTGAAGCTGCTTCGTGGTGACAGTATTTCAAAGGGTGTAAATGTTACAGTTGCTGAAAATAATGCCATTGCAATTGATTTTCATATCATTGTGGCTTATGGAGTGAGTATTTCCACTGTTGCAGAGAATTTAATGTCAACGGTTCGCTATAAAGTGGAAGAATTTACAGGTATGCAGGTTGAAAATATTAACGTTTTTGTTGAAGGTGTACGTGTAATTGATTAGGAGGATATATGAGTCAGAGTATGAATGTCAAGGCAGAGAGCCTGCAATATGGATTTTTAGCAGGTGCAAAGAGAATTGAAGAAAAGAAAGATTATATTAATGAATTAAATGTTTTTCCAGTTCCGGATGGTGATACAGGAACGAATATGACCCTTACCATCACTGCCGCTGCAAAGGAAGTGGCAAATATTAAAGAACCTACTTTTGCGAATGTAACAAAGGCGATGTCCACTGGTTCCCTGCGTGGAGCAAGGGGAAATTCAGGTGTGATTTTATCCCAGTTGATTAGGGGATTTTGCAAGGAACTGGAAAATAAAGAAGCAGTTGTGATTGAAGATATTGCAGCAGCTTTTAACCGTGCAGTTGCAACTGCGTATAAGGCGGTTATGAAGCCGAAGGAAGGTACGATTCTAACTGTGGCAAAGGGACTGGCAGATAAAGCCACGGAACTGAGCAGAAGCAATAAAAATCTTTTGGAATTTTCAGCCGATGTGTTGGCTTATGGAAGGGAAGTTCTAAATCAGACACCGGAAATGTTACCGGTGTTAAAAGAAGCAGGTGTTGTGGATTCCGGTGGGGAAGGTCTTATGACCATTTTGGAAGGGGCATTTGATGCACTTACTGGTAAAGTAACCTATGATTTTTCCAATGGGTTTGATACCGGTTCGGTGGAAAACAGGACCGCTCCGGATGCTTCCGGACTGAAGCTTACAAATTCTGTGGGCATTGACCGCAAGGAAATTGATACTTCTCATATCAAATACGGATATTGTACGGAATTTATTATTATGATCGAGAAGGAGTATAACAAAGAAATCGAACAGGAATTTCAGTCTTATTTAGAGTCAATAGGAGATTCTTTGGTTGTCGTATCGGATGATGAAATCGTAAAAGTGCATGTGCATACCAATCATCCCGGTCTTGCTTTTGAAAGAGGTCTTACCTATGGTTCTTTAACAAGTATGAAAGTAGACAATATGCGTGAGGAACACAGAGAAAAGGTGATTATGGAGGCAGAGAAAATGGCTGCCATTCAAGCACAGGAAAGGGAAGATGAGAAAAAAGCAGATACAAAGGAACCGGTATCCGGTAAACGTAAGGAGTATGGTTTTATTTCGGTGTCTGTCGGAGAGGGAATGAATGATATTTTCAGAGACCTTGGTGTAGATTATCTGATTGAAGGTGGTCAGACCATGAATCCAAGTACAGAGGATATGTTAAATGCCATTAATAAAGTCAATGCAAATACGGTCTATATCCTTCCGAATAATAAGAATATTATCCTTGCTGCAAATCAGGCACAGTCTCTGACAGAAGATAAAGAGATTGTCGTGGTTCCTTCTAAGACGGCTCCGCAGGGAGTTGCGGCATTAATTGGTTTTGATTCGGCAAAATCCAGTAAGGATAATCTGGCAGCCATGGAAGAAGAAATGACAAATGTAAAGACCGGGCAAGTTACCTATGCAGTAAGAGATACCAGTATTGACGGAAAAGAAATCAATGCAGGAGACATCATGGGGATTGATGACGAAGGAATTAAAGCAGTGTCAACAGATCTGCTTACATCTGCTAAGGAACTTTTGGCACAGATGGTGGATGAGGATGCCGAATTAATCAGTATTTATTATGGTGCCGATGTGAAAGAGGAAGATGCAAAAGAATTTGCAGAATATGTAGAAGATACTTATGACAGTTGTGATGTAGAGCTTAATTATGGTGGACAGCCAATTTATTACTATATTTTATCAGTGGAATAATGATGCAGATCAGGGAACGGATTGACAGCCTGAAAGGGATTGGTCCCAAGACGGCTGCCTTATTTGAAAAACTAAAGATATATACAATTGAAGATTTGTTAAAGCTGTATCCAAGAACTTATTTAAGTTATGATGAACCTATTCCGATTTCGGAGGCGGAACCGGGAAAAAGGACTGCATTAAGAGCGGTAATCCAGTCTTATGTGGATATAAAAAAGGTCAGGAATCTTAAACTGGTAACCTGTACCGTAAAGGATGGAACCGGAAGTGTAAAAATGATATGGTACAATTCACCATTCTTAAAGCAGGTATTTCATATCGGACAGACCTTTATATTTGTAGGGAGCATATCGATACGGAATCATCAGTTCCAAATGGAACATCCGGAATATTATACTTTGCCCCAGTATGAAAAGCTGATTGCCTCTTTGCAGCCAGTTTATCCACTTACAGAAGGTTTAAGCAACAAGACGGTGAGTAAAGCGGTGACCGGTGCATTATCCTGCATCGGTCAGATAAAAGATAATGTTCCGAAGGAAGTACAGGAACAATTTTCATTGATGCCGTTAGAAGATGCAGTAGCAGGAGTTCATTTTCCGCAGAATAGGCAGCAGCTTATGAAGTGCAGGAACCGCCTTGTATTTGATGAATTTTTCTGGTTTTTAGTGCATATGCACCAGATGCGGGAAAAAACTATCAAAGCCCAAAATCGTTTTTTGATTACGGACTGGAAGGAAGCAGAACAGTTTATAAAGAATCTGACCTTTGAACTCACAAAAGGGCAGAAAGAGGCTGTGGAAGAAATCAAGGAAGATTTATCCGGTGATACGGTAATGAACCGGTTAATTCAGGGAGATGTAGGTTCGGGAAAAACAGCCGTAGCAGAGATTGCTCTTTTAGCGGTAGTAAAAAATGGATATCAGGCAGCATTTATGGCACCTACGGAGGTGCTGGCCATGCAGCATTTTGAAGGAATTCAAAGGGATTTTGAACCCTTTGGAGTTAGGACGGCTCTTCTTTGCGGTTCCACTAAATTATCACAAAAAAGAAGAATTTATGAAGACCTTCAAAATGGGGAGATTGATATTATCATTGGTACCCATGCACTAATTCAGGAAAAAGTAATCTATAAGAATTTGGCACTTGTTATAACGGATGAACAACACCGCTTTGGTGTAAGACAAAGGGCAATGCTGTCCGGGAAAGGAACAGATCCCCATGTATTGGTTATGAGTGCAACACCAATTCCGAGAACCCTTGCGATCATCATGTATGGAGATTTGGACATTTCTGTTATAAAGGATGTGCCGGCCGAAAGAAAGCCTGTTAAAAACTGTGTAGTGGGTCCTAAGTACCGGCCTACCGCATATAAATTTATGATGGAACAAATCAATGAGGGGCATCAGATTTATATTATTTGTCCAATGGTGGAGGCAAGTGAAAACGTGGAGGCAGAAAATGTTTTGGAGTATCAGGAAAGTCTCATAGAGTTTTTTCCGAAGGAGGTAACCATTTCTTATCTGCATGGAAAGATGTCTTCCGAGGAGAAAAACAGTATCATGAGGGATTTTGCAGACCGGAAAATTCATATTCTAGTATCTACCACAGTAATTGAAGTAGGTATTAACAATCCCAATGCGACAGTTATGATGATAGAAAATGCGGAGAAATTTGGACTTGCCCAGCTTCATCAGCTCCGGGGACGTGTGGGAAGAGGGGATGCACAGTCCTATTGTATTATGCTTTGTTCATCAGACAGAAAGGAAGCACTTGAGCGTCTGAATATCTTGAATACTTCAAATGATGGTTTTTATATTGCAAACGAAGATTTAAAGCTGCGCGGTCCCGGGGATTTTTTCGGAGTAAGACAGAGTGGAGATATCTTATTTCAGTTAGGAGATATTTATAACAATGCAGATGTTTTAAAACAGGCAGATGCAGCGGTTACCTATCTGGAAAGGAAGGGTTTTCCATTCGAGACCATTGATACAGGAAATCATATTAGTCAGGTACAGTTATAACAAAATAAGAAGAACCTTTCGTTTCGACTTTCGGATATATCTTTTGGATATTCAAAAAGCCGGATACGACAGGTTCTTCTGTTTCTTATACAATAATTTGTATAAGGATTAAGCAACTATGCGAAAGGCTACTTACCGGCCATCTCGCGTTCCTGAGCCTCAATCATTTTCTTCACCATATAGCCGCCAACGGAACCATTCTGGTATGAAGTAAGATCACCGTTATATCCATTTTTTAATGGTACACCGATTTCGTTTGCTACCTCATATTTGAATTTGTCTAAAGCACCCTTAGCGTTCCTTTTTGCTGTACTACTCATGATATACGCCTCCTTTTCTTTTGAAAGTGTCTATATAAACAACATTTTCATGTTGTAAGATTAGTATTAGGAAATAAGAAAAAAAATAAACTAGAAAGTCTTATCAGGAATTGAAAAAATTAGAAAATTTTTGTATACTTAAATAAGAATTTCTATAAAGTGTTGACAAATCTAGGTTTTTTTATAAAATAGAGTAGGAGTTATAAGATGCGGGTAATCGCAGGAAAAGCGAAAAGATTACAATTGAAAACACCAAAGGGAATGGATACGCGTCCCACAACAGACCGAATTAAGGAGACTTTATTCAATATGATTCAGGATGAGCTTTATGATATTCATTTTTTGGATTTATTTAGTGGAAGTGGAGCTATTGGGATTGAGGCTTTAAGCCGGGGGGCAAAGGATGCATGCTTTGTGGAGCAAAATAGAATTGCTGCGGATATCATCAGGCAGAATTTGGAGGTTACACATTTGACAGAGCAGTCCGAAGTTTTTATATGCAGTGCAGTTTCTTCCCTTTCCATGCTGCAGAAAAAAGACAAATTCCATGTTGTATTTATGGATCCCCCTTACGGAAAAGGACTGGAATTAGAGATTTTACAAAACCCATTGTTTTATCGAATTTTAGAGAATAAAGCATTAGTTATTGTAGAGGCAGATTTAGAGACGGATTTGTCTGATAAGAAGCTGACAGGTTTTCAAATTCTAAAAGAAAAAATATATAAAACCAATAAGCATATTTTTTTAGAAAAAATTGAAATGAGGACAAAAGATTGAGTAGGGCAATTTATCCCGGAAGTTTTGACCCGGTGACCTTTGGACATATAGATATTATTAAGCGTTCATCCGAGATGTTTGATGAAGTATTGGTAGGAGTATTAAATAATCATGCAAAGCATCCGTTATTTTCGGTGGAAGAACGTAAACAGATGTTAGAGGTAACAACAAAAGAATATAAAAATGTATCGATTATCAGTTTTGACGGACTGCTAATTGATTATATGAAACAAAATAATATTTCTGTCATTGTCAGAGGCCTGCGGGCAATTACGGATTTTGATTATGAACTGCAGATTGCACAGAGTAATCGTAAAGTAAGCAAAGAGACGATTGATACGGTATTTTTAACAACCAGTATTGACTATGCATATTTAAGCTCCAGTATTGTTAGAGAGTACGCAAGCTACGGTACGGATGTATCTGATTTTGTACCACAGTTTGTAGTAGAAAAACTTAAAAATCGTTTTAGATAAACAGCAAAAGTGAATCAAATGATAGTAAACGGAGGAAAAACAATGGGAAGAAAAAGTATTGAAGACGTAATGAATGAAATTGAAGATTTTTTAAATAGCTGTAAAACAACAGCACTGTCATCCAATAAGGTAGTGGTACCAAGAGATGAATTTGATGAGCTTTTTGGTGATTTAAAGGTTAAGATTCCCGCTGAAATTGACCGTTGCAAAAAAATCATGCGGAACAAAGAGGCAATTTTAATGGATGCACGTAAGAATGCAGATGGTATTCTGGCACAGGCAGGTCAACAGGTAAATCAGATGATTTCAGAAACTGAGATCATGAAACAGGCAAATCAAAAAGCATATGAAACTGTGGAGATGGCGAGGGTGCAGGCGAATGAAATTCTGGCACAGGCAGTATCCGAGGCAAACGAAATCCGGTTGGGCTCCATGCAGTATACAAATGATATTATGATGGGAATCCGTAATTATGTGGAAGCCACAATGGAGGCGGAACGTGTCAATTATGAAAATTTAATTGAAGCACTTAATAATGATTATTTGATTGCCAATGCCAATCTGGATGAGATACAGAATCAGATTGTGGAATTTACAGGGAATCCGGACAGCGTGCAGCGAGTTGCACCAAAGAAGATGGAGGCTTCCGAAAAAACAGCACCGAAGGTGAAAACAAGCATGGTTCAAAAGGTAAAACAGGCTGTTGGCATGAAAGACGAAAAATCAGGAAAGCCAAATAAGGAAGGAAAGCGGGAAACACAGCCGGATGTAAATATTCCTGATTTTATTTCCAGTGGAGAAAAAGTGGTACCCAATGAGACACCTTTAGCAGCAACGGCTCCTGTTCAGAGACAGGAAGAACAAAAAACTAAAGTAAATAAACCTGCTGCTACCAAAGCTACGAATTATGCATCTTCCAAAGGAACAGCAGAGGTAAATCAAAATCAGACACCGGAGATGCCTGATACGAAGACGGCACCTAAGGAAGGAGAAGCAGAAAAAACGGCAGCAACGGCTTCCGGAGCAGAGGGAACCAAAAAGGTTAAGAAAAAGATCGTAAAGAGAAGAAATCCGGTAATTCATACACCACAGACTGCACAGGAAACCGTTGCTAAAACCTTAGAAGCGGCTGCTGCTGTCAAGATGGATAAGACAGTGTACAAAGCAAACGGAGAACAGGCAAGAGAAATTCCTCCGATGGAAGGGCGTGTAAAAAGAGGTCCCAGAGTAGGTCGTGGTATGGTAGAAGAGCATGCGGAGGAACAAAATAACTTAAACCCGGTTCCGGCAGTTGATCAGACCGGTACGGTACCTCAGTCTTTAGGTGTGATTGATGACTTTTCAGCAAAAGAAAAATTTTAAATAGCATAATATGATAAAAAAAGTACCTGTAGATAAAAGGAGTTTATCAAACAGGTATTTTTTAATACCTGCTTTTGGGTAGTTTAAAACACCTTTGATCTGGAATGCACTGCAAAGTCCTCCAAAGGAGGATATGGCACAAAGGAGTGCTGTTTTTATACAAAAGGGAAGTGGGAGAGAGTCCAGCAATCGGAGTCCCGTCGTGATTTCTAAAAATGACAGGAGAATTTTGGCAGGTACCGGGCTGCAAAAAGGAAGCAGGATTTCTAACAGGATAGAAAAAATCATAACATACATGCCGATCATTACCATAATCTGTACGGCATGTATAAATGTATCACAGATACAATAATTTTGATTTGAAGCTTCGGATAATTCATATGGTATAACGTTTTTTTTTCTTAACAGCAACGGAGAATATATTAGAACAGGAAGATAAATACTTAGGAGAAAAACAGGAAGAGGAATCATGTTTTTCAATATATGCAGATGAACATAGCCAATTAAGAACATAGGACTTGCCTGGCTTGACAGGGAAAGCAGTTTATTTGCTCTTTCTGGTGTAAAATAATGGTTTCTGACAAAATCATTGATGATTTTACCGCCAAGTGGATAACCGCAGAGATTCCCTAAGAGAATAGCCATAATTTCATAAATGCAGTTTGACGGATGTTTCCGAAAGCGGATTGTTACTGCCCGATATGCATTGGTTTCGGATAATGCATTGGTAATCAGGATAAACGGAAGCAGGGAAGGAATGAGTGTCTGATACCACAAAAGAAGGCCGTTTTGTGTACCGGTAATCGTTTCGTTATGAAAGATTAGAAGTAAAATCAGAAGGGAGATCATTAAGATAAAATTCTTCATGGTATGCATCCGTTATCTTTGTTATTTTATCCTATGTCACAAATCTTCAATTATGACCGGTTGTTTGTATTCAGAGGGCGTTGTAACTGCATATTTACATGAAAATGCTAAATTGTACAATGTACTGCTATAAATGTCCTGTTGAAAATACCGGTATATTTCAGGTGTCAATATTTTTTGTGCATCCGCCGTTTTATTGATCAGTGGGATTGTACCGGTTTGTTTGATCTCCTTAAGGATATGGGAAGCCTGGAAACGGAAACCAAGGATACGCAGATAAGAAACATATCCGGTATGGATTGCATTTGTCATATTTTCTTTTTTGTTCTTTAACAGGATATTTAACAGGGCACGTTGGATTCTGGTATTGGTATAGTTTTTTCCGGATAAATAACCGAGCAATTCTTCTATGTGTATTGGATACTGCAACAGTCGGGATAACCGGTTGGAGATTTCACCGGTTACCTCAAAATATTTTGTATAATCGGATTTCTGCTGCCAGAGTGCGTATTGTAAAAACGGATAAAAGTCACACAGAAATAGCGGTTTTGCATATTCTGACCTTTGAAGGATCTGAGAGCAGGCAGCCGGTATATAACCGGAGAGTCCGGACAGGGGTGAAGACTGTGTTTTGGGCTGGGAATCATGAGCTGAAAGCTGCAGGGATTGATCCTTTATTTTATTCCGCAATGCAGAGGCTGAACTAAATGGAGTTTCAAGGGATAAATCATGGTATTCACATCCCCGCCGTTTTATAATACAGGGATTGATGTCTAAATGATATTTCCGGATTGTCTTGATATATTCTACTCCTAAGATATTGTTGGGCTGCCGCAACAAATTTTGGCAATCTTCATCCTGCAAATATTCAGATGATGCCAGGGCTCTGGCTTTTGGATAAGAAAGACCGGATTTTAGGTGCTGTTTTAAGATATTCTGGTAAGCCTGAGGCTCCTCGATTAATAAATCTGCGAT
>CAJUBR010000067.1 GCA_910584695.1 uncultured Lachnospiraceae bacterium | reverse complement strand
TGCTGTTTCTATCAAAGAGTATTGGAACCGTGGTGGCAGCCGCCTATGACAAGGACCATGCTATCCATGCAGAACATATTTATTTTACTCCTGTGCCCCAGACTTTTTTCTTTGCTGGAAAGGGAAACGGTATTGTTTTTCACGGACTAAATGACCCATGGTGTGAAAATGAGCTTGTGGAGCAAAACTGCCGAAAGTTCGGGCTTACCTTAAAAACCTTTGAAGAGGCAAATCATTCACTGGAAACAGGAAATTGTTTAACAGATTTGGAAATTATGGGTCAGGTTTTTGACTGTCTGAAACAGGGAAAGGAATTTACTATATGATATATTTATCACGATTTCAATTTCCGGATGCCGAGAAAGAATATGATGTTTTAATGGGGGAGAGGAAAACCTGTTATGATTTTTATTACCCCTTTAAGGTACTGTCAAAAAACAGTTTGAGGTTGATCACTTTTGATTCCATCACTATTTTATATGGAGGGAACGGTTCCGGTAAGACGACAGCATTAAATGTGATAGCAGAAAAATTAAGGCTTTTTCGGGATACTCTTTATAACCGGACACACTATTTTGAAGATTACACAAAACTTTGTGATTATGAATTAGAGCATGAGCTGACAGAGGAAAAACGGATCATTACCAGTGATGATGTGTTTGACTTTGTGCTGAATCTGCGTACAGTGAATGAAGGGATTGACCGAAAACGGGAAGATTTATTTCAGGAATATATGGATGCAAAATACTCGGATTTTAAGCTGAAATCGTTAGATGATTATGAACAGCTTCAAAAGGTGAATCTGACAAGAAGCAGGTCGCAGTCTCAGTTTGTCCGTAAAAATTTGCAGGATAATGTAAGAGAACATTCCAATGGGGAGAGTGCATTTTATTATTTTACAAACAAGATTAAGGAAAACGGGTTATATCTGTTAGATGAGCCGGAAAACAGCCTTTCACCGGAAAAACAGCAGGAATTGGTACGTTTTTTAGAGGATAGTGTACGTTTTTTTAGATGCCAGTTTATTATCGCAACCCATTCACCCTTTTTACTGTCGTTGAGAGATGCAAAGATTTATGATCTGGATACAGAGCCGGTAAAAGTGAAGCGATGGACAGAACTGCCTAATGTACGTGAATATTATGATTTTTTCAAGGCACATGAAGCAGAGTTTGAAAATTAAGAAACGAATTTGCTATACTGGTATAATATCTAAAGGAGCATGGTAAACTTCAGATTAAGAAAATTGAAAAAATGAAAGAATGTAGCTTTTAAATGCAGTTTGCCGAAATTCAATTTCCTGGCATCTTGAAAAATCTTTGTTTTCGTAGTATACTAAAAAATATATAGGTGTGCTATTTCCTATAAGATATTGCAATAAAAGGAGGAAAAAGTATGGCAAAACTCATTATAACAGTTGAAGGCGGAAAGATAACACAGACACTGAATTTCTTAGACAGGAACATCAAAGATAACAGATATGTTTATGAGAATGGTAATGAGTCAGGCATCGCCGACGATCCGGAGGCAGTCTATAATGACATTCCGGAATGCCAGCGCATAACCGAAAAATACAATGAACTGCTTGAGGTAGTGAATTTGGGTAAAAGCCAGATTACCGATATCATGCGCAGACTGAATGAACTGGAAAAAGAAATGAACTTATATGTTATCCCCGCACCGGAGAGTGAACAGGAACATGTCATCACCCTTAATAATCAGGATTTGGAAACACTTTCTAAAGTAAAGGATTCCCATTCACCTATTACGGATAAGTCTATCGAAGAAGCATTAAAACTGCTTATCCACGACAAGAAACAGGGAGAGTCTTAATCCGATTTACCGTTTTGCCGACTATTTATCTTTGCGGGGAAAGGTCCATTGACCGTGTGTGCATGAACATTTGGCAAACGCTGTGAAGATTATTGACCTGTAAGCGAATAAGTATTTTAACTTTAATAGTGTCTGACAGAGCAATCTTTCAGGCACTTTATTTTTTGATAAAATGATTTCCCTATTGAAACCGCATCACTATATGTGGTATAATGTCAGCGTTTGGATACAAAGGATAGTTTTGGTAGGAATATGGGGAAAAAATATGAGATTATGCAGTTTATATAGTGGAAGCAGTGGCAATTGTATCTATGTCGGTTCGAATCGTACACATCTGTTAATTGATGTAGGAGTCAGCACGAAAAAGGTGGTGGCTGCATTACATAGCATTGATGTGAAACCGGAGGAATTGGATGGGATTTTAGTGACTCATGAACATTCCGATCACATTGGCGGATTAGGCGTATTTTTAAGAAAGTATGGAATTCCGGTTTACGGAACCAGTAAAACATTAGAGGCAGTGAGCAGGTATAAGAATCTTGGAAAAGTAGATTTTTCCCTGTTTCATGGAGTGAATCCAGAGGAAAGCTTTCAGATAGAGGATTTGTGGGTCAAACCTGTGAGTACTTGGCATGATGCAGCAGACCCGGTTTGCTATACGGTGAGTGATGGGGATAAAAAGGTCTCTGTAGCTACAGACTTAGGAGATTTTGATGAACATATTGTTGATACTCTTTCCGGAGCGGATGCCATGCTGATTGAGGCAAACCATGATATCCGTATGTTGGAAGTGGGGCCATACCCATATCCGTTAAAACAGCGTATTTTGGGAAAACAGGGACATTTATCCAATGAGCGGGGTGGCCAGCTTGTACGGGCATTGTTAAATGATCATATAAAGGGAATCTATTTAGGGCATTTAAGTAAGGAAAATAATTATCCGGAGCTTGCATTTGAAGCAGTCAAAACGGAACTTTTTGGTAATGCATACAGCAATGATTACCGGGACTTTAATATGATGGTAGCAAGCAGGGAACAATGTTCCGCATTGATAGAGTGCTGATATCCGGACTGGCTGTAATGCTATAGGTAAAAGTAAAAGATATGAGGAGAATATCATTATGAAAAAAACAGTAATTTCAGTAGTAGGAAAAGACAAGGTAGGGATTATTTTTAATGTCTGTAAGTATCTGGCAGGCAATCAGATTAACATTTTAGATATTGCACAGACCATTGTGGAGGATTGGTTTAACATGATTATGATTGTAAATATTCAGGACTCACAAAAGGATTTTGCAACAATTGCTTCCGAACTGAAACAGATTGGGGATGAAATTGGTGTTACGATTACCTTACAGCAGGAAGAAATCTTTGATATGATGCATAGATTATAGGGAGTTTTGCAAAAGCCACAATCAGTCAATATTTTACCACAGGCAACGAGGTGTCAAATTTGAATTGCTCTAAAGAGTGTAACTTTGGCTCGTTCCCTCTGGAAATAAAAAATATAAGAGGAAAAAAAGATGATTAATATAAACGAAGTAATGGAAACAAATGCGATGATTCATGAGGAGAATCTCGATGTCCGCACAATTACCATGGGAATATCCTTACTGGACTGTATTTCGGAGGATTTAAGGACAACCTGTGATAAGGTGTATGAGAAAATTACAACATCAGCAAGAGATTTGGTAAAAGTAGGCAAGGAACTAGAGACGGAATTCGGGATCCCGATTGTAAATAAACGGATTTCTCTGACCCCGATTGCAATGATCGGAAGTGCTTGCTGTAAATCCAGTGGGGATTATGTAGAGATTGCAAAAACATTAGATGAAGCAGCAAAAAAGGTAGGCGTTAACTTTATCGGCGGTTATTCTGCATTAGTTTCCAAAGGAATGACTCCATATGATGAGATGTTAATCCGCTCCATTCCGGACGCACTTAATGTAACAGATTTTGTTTGCAGCAGTGTCAATGTAGGTTCCACAAAAACCGGTATCAATATGGATGCGGTAAAATTGATTGGTGAGATTGTAAAAGAAAGTGCTAAGTTAACCGCCGACAGGGACTGCATCGGTCCTGCCAAATTTGTGGTATTTTGTAATGCACCGGATGATAATCCGTTTATGGCGGGAGCTTTTCACGGAGTGACGGAAGCAGACCGGATCATAAATGTAGGGGTATCCGGACCGGGTGTTGTAAAACGTGCCTTGGAGCAGGTACGCGGTGAAAATTTTGAGGTTCTTTGTGAAACGATTAAAAAAACGGCATTTAAGGTAACCCGTGTAGGACAGTTGGTTGCAAAAGAGGCATCCAAGCGTCTCGGTGTGCCATTTGGAATTATAGATTTATCCCTTGCCCCGACTCCGGCAGTCGGAGACAGTGTCGGTGAGATTTTGGAGGAAATTGGTCTGGAATATGCAGGTGCCCCTGGTACAACTGCAGCTCTTGCCCTGCTAAATGACCAGGTAAAAAAAGGCGGCGTAATGGCATCTTCTTATGTGGGTGGTCTTAGTGGTGCATTTATTCCGGTTTCAGAGGATCAGAGAATGATTGATGCAGCAGCATGCGGAGCCCTTACCTTGGAAAAGTTAGAGGCAATGACCTGTGTCTGTTCTGTGGGGCTTGACATGATTGCCATACCGGGAGATACAAAAGCAACTACCATTTCCGGTATTATTGCGGATGAGATGGCAATCGGTATGGTAAACCAGAAGACAACGGCAGTCCGTATTATTCCGGCTGTGGGTAAAAAAGCCGGTGATACGTTAGAATTTGGCGGACTTTTAGGTTATGCTCCAATCATGAAAGTAAACGAATACAGTTGTGACGCATTTATCAATCGTGGCGGAAGGATTCCGGCACCAATTCATAGTTTTAAAAATTAATTTTATCAGATATTTAATTAATAAGCTAAATTGATAGGGTCTTTATCCAACAATAGTTATTTTGTGCAAAAAATAGTCATTGGAGGAAAAGGGCGAAGCAACGTCTTGACACAAAGAATCCCTTATCTTATTATCAATGTACAAAAAGTAAGAAAATAATTTAGAAAAGCAGGGATTTAAAGAATGAAAAAGCAGTCGAAAAGGATAACACAGATACTTTTTATGGCAACCGTTTCCATGTTACTATTAACGGGATGCTCTGGACGAGCGATTCTTCCATCCGTAACGATTGACGATGCATCATTTACGATTGGTGACACGGTACAAACTATATTAGATGGTGGCCTGACATTATGTGAAATAAGTGGCACCGTTGTTGATGTTGAAAGCACGACAATGGATGCGAATACGTTGGATCACTCAAGCTATTGCATCGGACGGGTAAATGACGAGGGTAAAGCGGAGCCTACCCATCTTTATGTATGGCTTTATAACGATAAAACCGGTTCTCCTGCTCCTTTAAAGAAATGTAAAGTTGCAGGGATTCGGTATTCAATGACCAGTGATTTTTACCGAACTGGTAGAAATAGTGAGAGTGTTTTCATTAATGGATATGACTTTGCAACTCTGTCACCTGAACAGGCGGTAGATGCATTTGAAGAAATGGGAATTTCGGTAGAGCCGGATGAGAGGGAAGAATATCTGAAACAGGGCAACAGTCTCTCTTATCTTACAACAGCTCAGGGAAATTATACATATTCTTTAGAAGGGAACGGAGTAAATATGGAGTCCGGTGAAACAGAGTTTCAGGTTACAAGCGTAGAGATGTACAGGCATTTTAATTTTGCTTATGATTGATAAAAGAATCGAATTCGGAGGATATGATTATGACACCAACAGGATTTGTGATTGTAGTAGTTTTGCTTGTAATATTAACGGCGGCTTTTTTACATGATAGGAAGAAAGCCAATAGAAAAAGTGAAGAGATTGATGCTAAATTTGCCGGAAGGCATGTAGCAGATTTTCCGAATGGTTATCTGGCAGACAATATACTTTTTATTAAAGACTGGGCAGCAGGATACTTTATGATTGATTTGACCAAAGTAAAAAGCATAGGACTTACTGTTATGAAGACTATAACCCGCCCAACAATTATGTCATTTTATGATGAGAATGGGAAACAGGTGGGTGACAGTTCAAAGTTAAAATATATAAACAAAAAAACAGTTGATATGATCTTAGATGCGATTCAAAGGCATTGCGATTGGATTGAGTAACATTTATTCCCGCGAGCAATGAGTCAAGCGGACATGCCCGCATGTCCATTTGGCGAATGCCGCAAGGGTCAAATACCTCGTAGCTTGCTGCGGGGTTATTGACTTTTAAAGCGTTTTGTCAGGAAAAAGGGTTTTAGAAGGTGCAGGATGAAGGAAGATATATTGTTAAGGGAACCATGGCTTACGTGGGCAATGGAATTGCAAAGTATTGCTCAATGCGGATTAGCCTATGCAAAGGATGCTTATGATATTGAACGGTATCAGCAGCTACGGAATCTCTCTGCAGAAATGTTAAGCTATCAAACGGAAATTTCAAAGGAAAAAGTAAAGACACTGTTTTGTAATGAAGAAGGATACCAAACACCGAAGCTGGATACCCGGGGGGCAATCTTTCGTGAGGACAAAATACTACTGGTGCATGAGAAAAACGGTACATGGTCTATGCCGGGAGGCTGGGTGGATGTTTTAGAGTCAGTTACATCCAATACAATAAAAGAAGTAAAGGAAGAAGCCGGACTTGACGTAACGGTAGAACGTGTTATTGCAATACAAGACCGGAACAAGCACAATCTTCCAATCTATGCGTACGGTGTTTGTAAGATATTTTTACTCTGTAATGTAGTAGGGGGGTCCTTTTCGGAAAATATTGAAACAATCGGTTATGATTATTTTTCCTTAGATCAATTGCCTTTTCTCGCAGAAGAAAAATGCAACAGGGAGCAGATAAAAATGTGTTTTGAGGCTTACCATGATAAAAACTGGCAGGTGCAATTTGATTAATTCCGCAGTCTTTTTTAATTTTTAAAGGAGGATTCTAGAATGGGTGAACTGTCTAAACTGCCCAATATCGGAAAAGAGGTAGAACGTCAGTTAAATGACGTGGGAATTTATACGTATGAAGAATTAAAGGAAATCGGAACAGAACAGGCTTGGTTAAAAATACAGGAACGGGATGCATCTGCCTGTATCCATAGACTGCTGGCATTAGAGGGTGCCATCTGTGGAGTGAAAAAAACTTTGCTATCAGAAGAACGAAAAGCTGAATTAAAAGAATTTTATAACTGGCATAAAAAGTAATGACAGTATGAACAGGAAAGAAACAGGATATGACTGGAATATAATTTCTCTATCCTGTCATATAATAAGGTAAGCAAGCTTTTGGAGAAGATAAATTGAACGAGATGTATTCCGAGGTAAGAGAGCATTTGCGGCAGCAGCATGCCATGAATACACAAGAAATTCGTGGGAAAAAGGTAGACAATTCCTATAAATATGGTTATTATGAATATGATGGAGTCCAGGGAGAGATGAATGGCGGCACTTTCTGGACATTTTCCTTTAAAGGAAAGGTATTTTTGTTTTTACTTAGTATTTTGCTGTTTTCCTGTTATCTCTATGGGGGGCAGGATGTAAAAAAAGGAGCTGTTATGGCTTGGAATGACATGAATACCCAGATAACAAAGTTAGAGGAAGAAAAACCGGCCGTAAAACAGGCGATGGGCTATGTCCGAAAAGCGTATGAAGAAGTAAAGGATTTTACCAAAACTTACATAAATATAGGGGAATAGCCTTTTTGCACAAAAATATTTTATGATAAATGTTCTCTAAATGAAAACGGGGAATAATAAGGAGTAATTATGACAAAGCTAGCACTTTCAGATGAAATTCTGATGAAGGTTGAGAAACCGGCAAGATATATCGGTAATGAAGTAAATATGGTAAAGAAAAAACCGAAGGATGTGAATATCCGGTTTTGTATGTGTTTTCCGGATGTTTATGAAATCGGGATGAGCCATCTGGGAATTCAGATACTTTATGATATGATAAACAAAAGAGAAGATGCGTATTGTGAACGTGTGTATTCCCCGTGGCCGGATCTGGATAAGATTATGAGGGAACAGAACATTCCTCTGTTTTCACTGGAAACCCAGACCCCTGTTAAGGAGTTTGATTTTTTAGGAATTACGCTCCAGTATGAGATGTGTTATACCAATATTTTACAGATTTTAGAGCTCTCTGGTATTCCCATTTGGGCAAAGGACCGTACCTTAGAGGATCCGTTTGTGTTTGGCGGAGGACCTTGTGCGTATAATCCTGAACCGATTGCTGAATTTTTTGATGTGTTTTATATTGGTGAAGGTGAAACACGTTATCATGATGTATTTGAATTATATAAGGAATTGAAAAAACAGAATATTTCCCGTGAGGAAATTCTTTACCAGATTTCAAAGATACCGGGCATGTATGTACCGTCTATGTATAAAACGACTTACAAGGCAGATGGAACATTAGAAGCATTTGAACCGGCAAGGGAGGGTGTTCCAAAAACGATAACAAAAGAAATTGTTCTGGACTTTGATAAAGCACCTTATCCGTCTAAACCATTGGTTCCGCATATCAGGGTGACACAGGACAGGGTTACCCTTGAAATTATGCGCGGGTGTATCAGAGGATGCCGTTTTTGTCAGGCTGGAATGATTTATCGTCCCACAAGGCAGAAAAATGTAGAGACATTAAAACAATATGCAAGAGAAATGATAAAATCTACCGGACAGGAAGAGATTTCATTGAGTTCCCTTAGTTCTTCTGATTATGAATGCTTAAAAGAACTGACTTATTTTTTGATTGATGAGATTGGCAACCATGATGTAAATATTTCCCTGCCATCTTTGCGAATTGATGCATTTTCTCTGGATGTTATGAAAAAGGTGCAGGATATTAAAAAGAGTTCATTAACATTTGCACCGGAAGCAGGAACTCAGCGCCTGCGTGATGTGATCAATAAGGGGCTGACAGAGGAAGTGATTTTAAATGGTGCCATGCAGGCCTTTAAAGGCGGCTGGAATAAAGTAAAATTTTACTTTATGTTAGGACTGCCTACCGAAACCGATGAAGATGCCAAAGGAATTCCAAAGCTTTGTGAAACGGTGGCAGAGGCCTATTATTCCATTCCAAAAGAGGAACGGAATGGTAAAATATCCATTACAGCTTCTTCCTCCTTTTTTGTGCCCAAGCCATTTACCCCATTCCAGTGGGCACCGATGTTAGACGGTGAGACCTATATAAAACGTGCACACCATGTAAAGGATACCTTCCGACAGCAGCTCAATTTTAAATCCATGAAATATACGTATCATGAGTCGTATGTATCTGTTTTGGAGGGGGTGTTTGCCAGAGGTGATAGAAAACTTTCCAGAGTCATTTATGATGCCTATCAAAGCGGTTGTATCTTTGATTCATGGACAGAATTTTTTGACAATGATAAATGGATGGCAGCTTTTGAAAAGAATGGAATTTCCATTCCCTTTTACACAACAAGGGAAAGGAGTTTGGATGAAATCTTACCTTGGGATTTTATTGATATCGGTGTAACAAAACGCTTTCTGGCTTCTGAATGGGAAAAGGCGAAGCAGGGGATCATCACACCAAACTGTCGGGAACAGTGTTCCGGCTGTGGAGCTGCCAAATTTGGGGGAGGTGTCTGCTTTGAAAGTAAGAATTAAATATACCAAATCAGAATATCTGAAGTTTATTGGACATCTTGATGTTATGAGGTATTTTCAAAAAGCCGTAAAACGGGCAGGATTGGATATTGCCTATTCGAAAGGATTCAGTCCTCATCAGCTCATGTCCTTTGCTGCCCCGTTGGCACTTGGGGTAACCAGTGAAGGTGAGTATTTTGATGCGGAATTTAATTCTCTTGTTTCTTCGGAGGAATTTGTCAGACGTTTGAATGAACAGATGGCAGCTGGAATGGAGGTAAAGGATGCAGTGTTACTTCCAGATCATGCGAAAAATTCCATGTCAATTGTGGCGGCATCTGACTATATGATTACCATATTGGATACGGTTCCGGTAGGGGTAAAGGAGCAGATACTTTCCTATGCACCACATTTGTTAGAGAAAGAAAGCATTGATATTCTAAAGAAAACGAAGAAAAATGAGAAAATTGAAGATATCAAGCCGGGAATTATGAAACTTTCGGTGGAAAGCTACAATTCCGCAAGAGTTATTTCGGGTGACGAGAGTTTTGGGTTATCCGGTAATATGACAGAGGAGCGTGGATTTTTGAGCCAGTATGCAGATAATGTAACGGTACAGGACAAGCTCTATATGTTGCTTGCTACGGGAAGTGAATATAACTTAAAGCCGGAACTTGTGATACAGGCAGTCTGTCGGGAAATTGGCTATGTCTATCAGCGTTTTGATTATAAGATTCACCGTTTGGAAACCTATATGAAAAAAGAAGAGGGAGGTTTGGCTTCTTTACTGGAAAGCGGAACCAGAATTGCATAAAGACTAAAAAATGCCTTACATTCGTGACAGAATGTAAGGCTGTTTTTATGAGTTGATTTTTTGCTATATTTAGGTTGGAACAAAAAGGTACAGAAATCGAAATTCCAAGTATAATTGATTCTCCTGCAAATATACGCACTTAATAAAATCGGAGCAAATGCATTTAGCAGAGATAAGAAGCTTACCAAGATTACCTTAAAGACCACAAAGCTTACCCAAAATTCAGTGAGCAAGAATGCCTTAAAGGGAACCAATAAAAGCCTTGTCATAAAAGTACCGAAGAAAAAGGTATCAACCTATAAGAAATATTTTACAAGGAAATAAAAAAGTTAAGGTAAAGAAGTAATAATAGAACGGAGCATAATAATCTACAGGAAAACTCAAACATATTTATCTTGTGTTTTCCTGATAAGTATGTTACGATACCTTCAAGCAAGTCAATGTCTATACGATCTAATATCTTTTATTCAAATGTACTAAGAATTCTTGTTTATAGTCCCAATATATGAATAAAAGCAGGAATGAAAGTATAACTCAAAGAGATATACAAGCTTCTGCATCTGGAAGTTGTGTAGATTGAATCGTCATAAATAATATAATTAAGGAACAATAATATGAACAAAGCAATCATTACCAAAGTTAATTGTATAACATTTCTTTTAATTTATGAAGAGGAGCAGTTGGTGGAATGTCATCCTTTTTTAGATCAGCAATCTATTCAGATTGGAAACATTTACATTGGCAGAGTGGAAAAAGTAGTAAAAAATATCCAATCAGCATTTATTCGTTTAGATGCAGAACATGTAGGGTATTTACCATTAAATAATAAACCTGCACTTATTTTAAACAGAACTCTCCCAAAGGGACTGATATCTATTGCTGAAAATGATTATATTCTTGTTCAGGTAGAGCAGGAACCTCAGAAAATGAAACAGGCAAAAGTTACCGGGAATATCAGTCTTGGTGGGAAATATATAGTTCTGGATTTGCAACCGGAAAGTATTGGTGTGTCAAAAAAAATTAAGAAAGAATACAGAGCAGAGGAATTAAGAAAGTTGATTGCAGCCCAAGGAAAATACGGTTATGTATTTCGGACGGCTTGTGAACAAGCAGATAACGGCTGTATTTTAGCTGAGTATGACAATCTTGTAAATGAAATGGACGGTCTGATTCATAAAGCAACCTATGAGAGAAAGATCGGCTGTATTAGAAAGGGAAAACATGAATATCTTGCAATTATAGAAGAATATGGGGTAGACCGCATTGATGAAGTAAAGACGGATATGCCGGAAGTGGCAGAAGCGTTAAAAGATATTGTTTCAGAAGTCACATTGTACGAAGATAAAGAATATCCGCTTTCCAAAATGTTAAGTCTGGAGACAGAAATTAACAGACTACTAAATAAAAAAGTATGGCTGAAGTCTGGTGGATTTCTAATTATTGAACCAACTGAAGCGATGGTCGTTATTGATGTAAATTCAGGAAAATCCATAGGAAAAAAGAAGAAGGAAACCCATATCTTTGAAACAAACAAGGAAGCCGCAAAAGAAATTACAAAACAGCTCCGTCTGCGTAATCTTTCCGGTATTATCATGATTGATTTTATCAATATGGAAGAAGAAGCCCATAAGCAGCAAATTGTAAAATGTCTGGAACAGGAACTTAGAAAAGATAAGATTCCGGGATATTTTGTGGAAATCACTAAACTAGGGGTATTTGAACTGACTCGCAAGAAGATTCGAAAACCCCTACATGAAATATTGTAACGTAACTTTTTTATAAATTATGATTGACAAACAATCCGGAATTTGTTAATATATCCTAGTGTGCCGCACAAGGAGGTAGAAGTGTGTCTGTTGACACCGCCGTACTTGGCGAGTAATGATAATAGGAGGTAACCGTATGTACGCAATTATTGCAACAGGAGGCAAGCAGTACAAGGTAGCTGAAGGTGATATCATTAAAGTAGAGAAGCTGAATGCAGAAGAAGGTTCTGAAGTAAAATTTGATGTTATTGCTATTAGCAACGATAAAGGCTTATTATGTGGCGAGGAAGTAGCAAACTCTAGTGTGTCTGCGAATGTGATCGGCAATGGTAAAGCTAAAAAGGTTGTTGTTTACAAGTATAAGAGAAAAACCGGCTATCATAAAAAACAGGGTCATAGACAGCCGTTTACTAAGGTTGAGATTAAAGCGATCAATGCTTAAGGAAAGATATGATAACGGTAACTGTTTTTAACAAAAATGACCAGATTGTCGGTGTCCAGTTAGAGGGACATGCCGAATATGGCAGAAAGGGAAAAGATATTGTTTGTAGTGCAGTATCTATTTTATACATTAATCTTGTAAATTCCCTTGAAAATTTCACAAATGACGAGATGGAGCTTAATGGCAGTAAAAAGATTAATTTCCAGAATGTTATTTTGAAAAATATGCCGGGTAAAGAAGCTGAATTATTGTTTCAGTCTTTTATGCTTGGGATTACTACAATAGAACAAGAGTATGGTAAAAAGTACATTTCAATTTTGAATCAGGAGGTGTAATATCATGTTAAAGCTTAACCTTCAGTTATTCGCTCATAAAAAAGGTATGGGTTCTACTAAGAATGGTAGAGATTCCGAATCTAAGAGACTTGGTGCGAAGAGAGCAGATGGTCAGTTCGTTAAAGCTGGAAATATTTTATATAAACAGCGTGGTACTAAGATTCATCCGGGAACAAATGTAGGTAGAGGAAAAGATGATACTTTATTTGCATTAGTAGATGGAGTAGTACGCTATGAGAGAAAGGGAAGAGATAGAAAGCAGGTTTCTATTTATCCTGTATCTGTTAACGAATAAGAGAATGCATGCAGAGGCTGGAGCAAAACTCCAGCCTTTTTTGCACGTATGCATTGAGCCATGCATGTAAGGATAGAAATATGGATGCGGGAGCTTGCTCACGATTAGACATATTTCTATCCTTACATATACGGCGAAAGCCGTGACCGAGATGAAGCGAAGCGAAATCGAGGTGGATGGCTCAAAAAGGCGAAAGCCGTGTTTAACAAAAAAGATAGGAGATTTTGTATGTTTGCAGACAGAGCTAAGATTTTTATCCGCTCCGGCAAAGGCGGAGATGGTCATGTAAGTTTTCGCCGGGAACTTTATGTGCCGGCCGGTGGTCCCGATGGCGGAGATGGCGGCAAAGGCGGAGATGTCATTTTTGTTGTAGACGAGGGGCTTAATACATTAAATGATTTTCGTAATGTGCGAAAATACTGTGCAGAAGATGGAAAAGAAGGCGGAAAAAAGAGACAGCATGGTGCAAATGGTGCAGATGTGATTTGTAAAGTACCGCCAGGAACAGTAATAAAAGATTTTGAAACCGGAAAAGTCATTATGGACATGTCCAACAAAAAAGAGCCGGTTGTAATACTAAAAGGCGGTAAGGGCGGAAACGGTAACCAGCATTATGCAACATCCACTATGCAGGCACCGAAATATGCACAGCCCGGACAGCCGGCACAGGAATTATATGTTACATTAGAATTAAAGGTGATTGCGGATGTGGGACTTGTAGGATTTCCCAATGTAGGTAAATCCACATTTTTATCCAGGGTCACGAATGCCCGTCCTAAAATAGCAAATTACCATTTTACAACATTGAATCCAAATCTTGGAGTTGTGGATTTAAGTGACGGAAACGGATTTGTCATTGCCGATATTCCGGGAATTATTGAAGGGGCCAGTGAGGGAGTTGGTTTAGGTTTTCAATTTTTACGTCATATAGAAAGGACAAAGGTTTTGCTCCATATTATAGACGGTGCATCTGTGGAGGGCAGGGATCCGATCAATGACGTATATGCTATTTTGGAGGAATTGAAAAAATATAACACCCAGGTTGTAGAGCGTCCAATGGTAATCGCAGCAAATAAAATGGATGCAATGAATGAGACGGAAAAAGAAACCGTAATCGATATGCTGAAGGAAGAGTTTGAACCACAGGGGATTGAGGTTTACCCTATTTCTGCTGTCACAGGGGAAGGTGTGAAAGAATTGCTGTGGCATGTCAATGAACTGGTAAAGAATGCACCAGAGGAAATGGTTGAATTTGAACAGGAATATATACCGGTATTTGACTTTTCCAGTGAACCGTATACGGTGGAAGTGGATCCTGAAAATGAACATATTTTTATTGTAGAGGGTCCTAAAATCGAGAAAATGCTTGGCTATACCAATCTGGATTCAGAAAAGGGATTTGATTTTTTTCAACGCTTCTTAAAAGAAAATGGAATTATTGATGAACTAAAAACAAAAGGAATTGAAGAAGGTGATGTGGTACGTATGTATTACCTTGAATTTGATTACTATGAATAAATAATGGAATATGATTCGTAGATAATTGTGAAACTCTGTTTTCGTTACCGACCGCCTCACAATATAGACAATATCAACGCCAAGCACGCTTTTGCTGCTTGTCGCCCGTAATGGTACATAAGCAATGCAACACTATGCCCACT
>CAJUBR010000066.1 GCA_910584695.1 uncultured Lachnospiraceae bacterium | reverse complement strand
CATATATCATCTGACCTGTATGGGATGCATCCATTAATCCCATGATTTTAATATCCGGACATTGATTTAAAATTGCTTTCGTATTATTACCAATTCCGTACAATACGATAGGTTCCTTTTCCGCTTTATAGTGCTCACGAAATTGTCCCACTACATACTGCTGCTCCTGTATCATACCGGAATCTATTTTCTTCAGTTGTTCACTCATCATAATGCCTCACTATAATACCATCACCAATTCTCACTCATCCTCTCCCTTTCCATCTTTCTTTACAAGTATTTGCTTATGAATTCATCCACCGGCAAATAAAAATCGTCATATCTTTCCCTTATTTCTGCATCAGCCCAATTCCACCATGCAATTTTATTCAGGTTTTCAATCTGTTCTGACGAATATCTATACCTCACTATCCTGGCAGGTACTCCCATCACTACTGCGTAATCAGGGACATCCTTCGTAATAACAGCACCCGCTCCAGCGATTACCCCATTTCCTATATTGGCATAATTCGTAACAAGGACATTCCGACCTAGCCAAACATCATTTCCAATGCAAATTCTTCTCCCCTGCTTTAACATTTCTCTTTTAGGCTGTATACCTTCAATATACCACGGTGTATCTTTATGCTCCTTAAATTTAATAAAATTTTCCTCATTCGCACCAGCATAAATTATGGGAGATGTTGTAATATACTGAGTTTCATGGTTGGATACTATCTCAGCGCCTTCCGCAAAACTGCAAAATGCACCTATTGATTCTATAAATCGATGATTCCTGCATAACGGACCATAACTATGTTTTCCTATATGAGTTATATAAAAGTTCCGCAATATCCACACTTTGAAAATACTTTCTTACACCAAGCTTTAATTCGCCATAAATATCCGGGGTTATGCATGCCAGTATCAGACAATAGCCTCTGCAATCTATATGATCCAAAAATGATAATTCCTTAATCTGCGGATTGTATTTACACAATTCATTATCTAGAATATAAGTTTCCTGTATGCCATACACATTATTTAATATATACTTTACTTGTATTCCAACCTCGCCAAATGGATAAATAATAAATCCTTTATACCCCCCTAATTTTTTCTTCTATACATTGCTTAATTTGCGATACCAACGTTGCTGCCATCATTGCATCCTTTCACTCATAATTTCTATAAATGTTATCCTAAAAGCAAACTTAATTAAGAAAACAAAAAAGCTGACGATACATATTATTTCATATGTCTGCCAACTTTTCACCGCTTGCTTCCTTATTATCCTCCATGATAATTACCCTGACCTTCCCTGTCATTTTATATTTCAATATTCTAATTAAAATACTTTTTATATTTATCGTCATAAATCTATATTTATTAATAACTCAAGAGCAAAAAGTTTTTTATCCCGCCCGAGTTAAATGCAAAGTATTGCTATTCAATTCCTTTTGTAGTATTATAATTATATTATAATAGTTTCGGAGGTTCATAATAATATGAAACGGAATAATATAAACAATCTGGATTATCTTAAAAATATCTTTTGTGATGAAACCAATCGCTTCTATTTATATGGTACCGGCAAAACAGGCGAAGACTTTTATCAGCAAATGAACCACCATATAAAAATAGCCGGATTCATAGAAAGCACTCCAACAGAAAAACAAAAACTCGGACTACCAGTCTATAAATGGGGAGATTCCGATTTAAAATTAACTGTAAAAGATAAAATTATAGTAACGGTACGAACTGCCAAATTCCGGGATGAAGTGGAAAACCTGCTGCTACAAGATTCCTTGATAAAAAATCAGCATTTTATTTTTTATGACGTAGCAAGAAGAATCATCTCCTTTTATAAAAATCATATTTTTTGGTTATCACAAATTGACTTGACAATTACTACTGCCTGCACATTAAACTGCAGAGATTGTATTCAGCAAATTCCATTCATAAAAAATAAAAGACATTTGGCCATTCATGATATTATTGAAAGCATTGATAATACCTTTCGTTACATAGATTATTGTGAAGAATTTCATGTGGTCGGCGGAGAACCGTTGTTACATCCGCAATTATCAGAAGTTCTTGAATATCTTGGAACCCATTACCGGACGAATATTGATACGATTGTAATCGTTACCAATGGAACAATTCTTCCAAAAGAAGATTTATTAGATGCACTCAAACGCTGGAATGTCCGCGTTGAAATCAGTGATTACCGCAAATCGTCTGCGAAATCTGTCACACAAAAAGTGGATGAAATAGAAGCTGTTTTGAAACAGCATTGTATTACCTATCTGTTACGTCCCATGACTGAATGGAATGATTATTGCGGAGATTGCAATGATGGAACTGTCCCTTCCAGCGATGCTTTGACTGCAACCTTTGATATTTGTCCATGCGCAGGTCAAACATTATCAATCCATGGCCAAAAAGCATATATTTGTAGCAGATCCTCCGTTGCAGAAGCCTTTGGCTTAACAGAGAAAAATTCAGGAAATGCGATTTCTTTATGTGCCGATACAATTAATACCAAAGAAAAGCTGCTTGAGTTCTCTATTAAAATAACAGAACGCGGATATATTCCTTATTGTATAAACTGCCACAGTGAAAAGCCGATTTACGAGCGGATTGTTCCCGCCGCAAAGCAAATGGAGTAATATCATATGATAACAAATACATTCAATATATTTTATAACGATACTGTCAAAATACTCTCTAATCCCCAAAATCAATTTTACATATGGGGAGCCGGTATTATGGGGGAATATGTATTTCATCATCTTAAAGAAAAATCATTTCCCATTCAAGGGTTCATTGACACTAATCCTGATAAACAGAAGAAACTGTTTTGCGGCTTTTCCGTCCTTGATCCAGATGCAATTACATGGACTGATAGCACAAAAATTATTTTAGCTTCTTTGGACTATCCTGACGGAATCGAACAATATCTGCAGTCTCTCGGAAAAAAAGAAAATCTCGACTACTTTTTTTCCAATACATTTTTATCTGTATATATGATGAATCGGCATCAGCAGCTTTATCTGCACCATATTAATGTAAATATTACGGATCGATGTACATTGCGCTGTCGGGATTGTTCCTTACTCATTCCATATTATACATCCCGGCATGAATATCCCTTAGAAAAAGTATTGGACGGATTAAAGAAACTTTTTGAAGTTACGGATTATGTTCAGGAAATACATTTAATCGGCGGCGAGCCGCTGCTCTATTCAGAACTGCCGGAACTTATTTCCGAAATCGGAAATAAGTATCGGCACAAAATCGGCGAACTTGCGATTGCAACAAACGGAACGATATTGCCATCCAAAGAATTATGTCAGACAGCAAAGGCATACAACGTTTTTTTTACGATAAGCGATTATACAAGTTCCCCCGCATTTCCAATTAAGGTAGATATTCCAGCTTTATTACAGTATCTGGAAATGAACGAAGTTGTTTACCGTATAGGCAATAAGGCAGTATGGTTTGATTTCAATAATACTGAAAAAGATTCATTTTCGGAGTCTTCTGAAGTATATACGGAAAAATTCCAAAAATGTTTTTTCCGGAACCGGGGACTATATTTAGATAAATTATATTATTGTCAGCATCAATACGGCGTTATGCGTGCAGAACTTCTTTCTGATGATTCTGATGCGTATTTGGAACTTTCCAATTCATCCACGGCAGATAAAATGCATTTATTACAGTTTGAATTAGGTTTTGTACCAAGAGGGTTCCTGTTGCAATGCCAGCAATGCAATGGATTTGAACGTCTTAATCATCACTTTGTTGACGCTGCTGTACAATTGGATTCTAAAAATTGTAAATGAAAAAGCTTTAGAATTTCGAAAGAAAAGAATATACAAAGATCTTTATTAAAAAGGAGGGACGCTTTTATCTGCATTAGCGAACCCTCCACTTTTCATTCCTCATACGGCCACATATTTTCCAATTCTCCTGACTTCATCCCTCCATCCGGCTGTACCATTGCTTTTACCCTTGGCCAAACAGTTTCCTCTGGTGAAACGGTGATTTCACAAAGCAACGGCTCATCATTTTCCATAATCCGCGGAAGCATCTGAAGCATTTCTTCATTATTGTTCATGGTATAGGTTTTAAATCCATATGCTCTTGCTATTGCACCTATATCTGGAATTGAGAATCCGCTCTCCTCGCCACATGCCACATACCGGCCTTCGAAATTACCTCTCTGCATCCCCCTGATACTTGCATATCCACCATTACACCAAATAAATATCTTTACCGGTAATCCTAACCGATGCAAAGTTTCCAGCTCCTGAATATTTAATTGAAACGCGCCATCTCCGTTAATTAATATAGTCCTTCTCTTATCATTTGCAATACATGAACCAATAGAGTAAGGAAGTCCGAACCCCATGGACCCCAATCCTGCCGCATTCTTCATTTTCTGTCCTTTTTTCACTTTAAATGCCTGATAAGTAATTTCTCCTGCACCTCCTGAACTTTCTGGCACAATTACGTCATCTGAACGCAGCCATTTACAAAGTTCATCAATAAAATAATAGGCACTCACATAGTTTCCCGTGTATTTGTGTTCATCAGTAACAGTTGGATAATTTGCCCTCAGTTCTTTACAATGTACAAGCCATGAATTCCAATCCGGCAAAATTATTTTTTCTTTCTCGATCACCTTATGCAGGCAGGAAATGAACTCCCCCGCATCCGAAACAATTGTCACTTCCTTAGGCATTTCCATTCGGTTTATTTCATGCACGTCAATATCTATAATTACCTTTTTTGCATTCTTTCCAAAAGATATATCATTAAATGCTGTAATACTTGTATCCAATCTGCTTCCCACAGAAATCAGCAAATCTGCTTCCTGAAGAATTTTATTCGCTCCCCGGTCCCCCATGATTCCAGGGTGTCCTACATAAAACGGATTATCTTCAGCAAACATATCAATTGTCTTCCATGTGGTAAGTACCGGCACTTTCATCTCATCTATAAGCTGGATAAAGGCTTCTGCCGCCTTTGAAAGCTTAATACCATTCCCAGCTACAAACAGCGGCGCCTTTGCCTCTGTCAGTAAACGGATAACTTTCAAAACATTTTCTGAAATATCCTGTTTTTCATCCTCCTGAACGATAAACTGTTTCAGATTTGTCTCATCAATTAGGGCACCCTGAACATCCAACGGAATAGAAAGCCATACAGGCCCAAAACGTCCTGACGTACACTCATACCATGCCTTTTCCAAATGATACCTGATTTCTTTTGGCTCCATAACCTGTACTGCATATTTGGTAATCGGCTTTACCATATCAATAATTTGTACTTCCTGAGAGCCAATCTGCCGCACCTGCCTGTTTCCCACCAAATCTGCTCTTTTTGACTGACCTGATATAACAAACATAGGCGTAGAATCAATCCAGCCTGCAGTAACGCCTGTAATGGCATTTGTCGCCCCCGGTCCGGAAGTAACTAACAAACACCCCGGTTCATTCGTATGCTGTGCATATGCTTCTGCCGCAATAGAAGCTCCCTGCTCATGTTGAAAACAAATATAATCAATATCCGAACTTCCCAAAGAATCAACCAGGTGCATAGCACCTCCTCCCGGAAGCATAAACATATGCTTAATGCCCTTGCTCTCTAAAAACTGAATTACGTAATCCGATAATTTTATCATACTAAAGCTAACCTCATTCCACAATGGTTCAATTACTCAATACCTATTCTCTGCAAATATGCTATGCTCTACATATTCTGCAATTACATGTCCAATAAAAATGTGTGCTTCCTGAATTCTTGGCGTAATCAATGACGGAATTTTAATAATATACTCTGCCGTATCCCCAAGTTCCGGATTTTCATGTCCTCCCATAAGCAATACTGAAACAATACCATTCTTTCCCGCATACCGTAGTGCCTCCAGCACATTCTTTGATGTACCGCTGGTTGTGATTCCTATTACCATATCACCTTTATGTGCTTTAGCTTCCAACTGCCTGACAAACACTCTTTCATAACCATAATCATTACCGACTGCTGTCAATGTGGATGTATTGACTGATAGTGCCTCTGCGTTAAGACCTGGACGTTCCTTATAAAAACGGCTGACAAATTCTGTTGCAATATGCTGCGCATCCGCAGCGCTTCCTCCGTTTCCAAATAAATAAAGCGCACCCCTCTGCCTAAAAATATCAATAAGCCTATCACTTACTTCCATAACCGTATGAATCAGCTCCTGATCCGAAGCTAATCGCTTAAATATATTTGTGTGTTCTTCTAATCTCTGATAAAAATAATTGTGCGTATTCTCCTCATCATCATACTTTTCTAAAATAGAGATTAATTCCCATAAACATCCTTTTCCACCGTCATTCTGTAGAATAATATCTGCAGCATTTTTGGCCTTATCAATAGCATTGGCAGGACAGATTCCTAAACCCGCGTAAGTAAGCGGTTCCACATCATACTTGCCATCCCCTATATAGCAAATACTTCTCCTATTTATACCCGTTCCCTGCTCAATCTGTTTCATTGTTTCCTTTTTTGTTTTATTTCCGCGATAGAAATGCTCCCATGGAAACCTTTTTTCAAAATAATTTACAATCTCCGTATCTTCGCCTGTAATAGCTGCAAGTTTATACCCTCTGCGGTATAATTCAAAAATGGCATCGATATCTTTCAAATTTATCTGTTTCTGCTCATTTCCATTAGAGTCAATAATGACAGACCCATCTGTAATAACACCGTCAATATCAAATACTATGAGTTCAATCATATTTTCATCCTCTAAGTTTTTTCTTTACTTCTTCTTCTGCCGGTGTAAGTATCTTCTCTCCAGTCCCCATGATTTTTTCCGTTTCCCTGATATCCTTTACTAACCGGCACAATTCATACGGTTCTATGGAAGCCTTTTGATCAGACCCATACATGGTTCTGTCCATAGTAATATGCCGCTCAATCGAAGAAGCTCCCGCCACTACTGCACAGGTACTGACCAGTGTCCCGGCTTCATGGCCGCTGTACCCCACTTTGCATTTAAATATATCCTTGAGCACTCCGATTAACTTCAGATTTGCATCTTCGGAAGGCATCGGATAAGTGCTGTTACAATGCATCAATTCATAAGAACAATTATGTCTCTCAAAAATTTCCACTGCATGTTCAATTTCTTCCAGTGTGCTCATCCCTGTTGCAATGAAGGTATACTTATGTTCCTGTGCAATTCCTTCTAACAGTTTATCATTTGTCAGCATAGCTGAAGCCACTTTATTGTACTTACAATCATATTGCTGCAGAAATTTCTGTGAATCAATATCCCACGCAGACGCATACCATTCAATGCCTTTTTCACGGCAATACGCATCAATCTCATCATATTCCTTTTTCCCAAATTCCAGTCCTTCCTTTTGGGCCCGTTGTGTTTCTCCCCATGGACTCTTTCTTGGCCCATCCAGATATTCTTTTGTATACACCTTTTCTATGGTACGTTTCTGGAATTTCACCGCATCACAGCCTGCTATCACTGCAGTGTCAATTAGCTTTTTGGCCAGTTTTAAATCTCCATTATGGTTAATCCCTATTTCTGCTATAATAAATGTATGCATGATTCCAACATCTCCTCCGTCTTTCTGATTCCTTTACCAGTCCCCTGACTAAATTTCAGCTTTCTGGTATATATTTTGTGTCCCTTGACAATTCCTTCCCCATAAATCATTTTGTCATTTTCTTCCGGATCACTGTCAATATATATAAAATCCCTTTTTGTTATGGCTTCCTCTATCCTTATTTTTTAAATTGCCCCAAATCGTTAAATTTTACATGGGTAAATTTCCCACCATTTACTAAATAAGCAAAATTGTTTCCGGTTCCCCGTGATGCATATAAACTATCACATTGTGCAAGCAGGTATAAATCCACTAAATAATCCTCATTTATACTTCTTACAGAAACACTCTCATCCGTTTTATACTCATTATCCAAATATGGAATGTCCGATATTGCATCTTTAAAATAATGCTTTCTTGCTCTTTCCAGACAAATACAATTATTACCAAAATAATTTTTTATTTCTTTCAGATATTCGCTATCATCTACCGTAAGAAAAAAAGAATCATACCTCCATTTTGACAACGTCTTTTCGATATCTTTAATATAATCTGTACAAGATCCCACAAGTGGATGCCCACCATACAAAGACTGATTTAATATAATCCCACGTCTATATCCGGCTCTGATTCCCACGCCCAAAACTTTATCAGTCAGCGGAAATAATTTTTGTTTTTCATTACTAACTCTCTCTGCTATATTTTTTTGCAAATGGATGTTTTGGTGTAGTGCAGCGCTTATATATTTTAGTTTGGAATTCCATTGGAGCATCGAATCGCCCACTCTGTATCTGGATTTATATCGTGTCATCTGTTTTTCCACATGTCTGCTTTGCCAAACTTCTTCTAACGAAATTCCATTTTCCGGCTGGGTAAAATAGTATTCCCACGCATTCTCCTTTTTCCAAAATTCCCTGTCTTGTATCAACGGATAATTTCGGTTGCTCTTGTATAAATCAACTACCGGAATATATCCCTGCTCCCTGGCATCAATCATTTCCGGCAATATTATATCAAGAACCATACTGGTCAACCCTTGTGCCCTGCTGGCAACGCTTTGATTACTGAGTATTCTGAACTTTCTATGCCTGTTTTTATCACCGTAAGTACATTTTTTAAATGCCTGGGAACACATTTTTCTATATTCTATTTCTTCTTTAATATAACAAGCCATATCTATTAACTTACTCATACATGCGCCTCACTACACTCCGGCATAATTGCCATAATATACTGTTTCTACAATAATCAGCATAGTTTTTCTACTTCATATAAAACATCCTCCAGTGAAATTATCTGGCAACTCACTTTACCCGCAAGCTTTTCTTCTATTTCATCAAAAAAAGTAATTGCCGTGACAACAACTGCATCGACTTCTTCAAGGTTATCCTCCACCGTAACAACGTCTACATCCGCATAAATCATATCAGCATTCTGATCAATGCCATAAGCTACCTGAATCCCTGTATCCTGCAGCTCATTAAGCAGCGTTTCTCCTACAAAAGACATTCCGTAAATAGCAATTTTCTTATAACCTTCTCTTTCAAAATACAATGCAAGATTTTTTCCCTCCTGCTTTACTTTTACCCATTTATTCATCATCTGAAACAGGGCAATACACTTACTGGAATATGCCTGGGCTTCCTCTTTCTTTTCCGTTGATATCTTTCCTACGGCAGCTGCTCCGACTGCTGCTCCTGTTAATGCTGATATTACTGAAATAACTCCTTTTTTCATTCTGCTTTTCCTCCCTGCAAATAAAAAGAAAGAAGCAAACCACAAACTTTCAGATGTCTTTTGCTTCTTTCACCTTTTACTTCTACATTATTATCCTCCATGATAATTATCCTGACCTTCCATGTCATTTTTTATAAAATTTTGCTCAAATTATAAAATATTCATTATATATATCGTCCAAAAAACATAATTGTTTATAGTCAATCTGCTATTTTACTTTGTGTACCTCCTGTATCTTATCAGAAGTTTTTTCTGCTTTCCCTTCTTCTCCTTTAGTTCCATATCACATCAATCCTTCAGCCGTACCAAACAACGTTTTTTATAAAATGCCACTCCATAACAAAGCACTTTGGAATAGTCGTCTTGAAATGCTTCTGCATACATTCTTTTATCCATCTGTATAACGGCATCCTCACACGACATTGCCAATCCTTCCTGTGACCCTGCATATTTCACCTCAAATATTGCCATCCTGTCCCCTGAATAATCCTGAACAATAATATCACTGCGCCCTTCTCCATGTTCTCTGTTTGATTCCACCACATATCCTGCCCCGGCAAATATTCCGGCAAAAAAAGCATGGTAAAAATCCTCCCTATAATCATAATAACTAATGGTCTTCCGAAGCAGCTTCGTCATTTCCTCAGTCACCGTTTGGTCATCCCCATTCCATACCGCTGCAAACAATGCTTTTCTATCCCATTTCCGTGTGCTTTCCTGAAACCACTTCGCTATCGTTGTTTCAAATATTTCCTTTATTTCCCGGTTTGGAACACTCAATGCGAGACAACCTTCCGGCAGCGGGTTTTTCAGTTGCCCCGCCCGAATCGGTGTCAGATAACCTGTCAAATAAAGCATGCTCCAAAGATTTTCCTCCGAAGACAATAAATCATTATATGTTAAATCATCCTCGACCCTCTGAACCACATATCCTCCGGAAAGTAAGGTTTCAAATTTCTTCGTTATGGCATCACCTGCAAAATCAATGAAAGAACGGATAATTCCGTTGTCGCTGGAATTTTTCCAATAACCACCAGGTTTTGTCTTTGGATTCAGCGTCAGTCTCTCCACATAATTCATTACATCCCACGGACAATAAACATCACAATCTCCAAAATGATACCCGTCATACCACTCTTTTATCACCGCCAAATAGTCTGTCAATCCCGCATCCTTTAATATCAGATCTACTTCCTTCTGCGTAAAACCAAAATACTCATTCAATCTGGAATCAGAAATTGTATCCGGCACAAAGTTATTGGTTCCGGTAAATATACTTTCCTTCGCTATCCTTAAACAGCCTGTAATAACCGCAAACTTTAGCGAACTGTTATCCTTGACAACTTGCATAATACCTTTCATGACATCTAACATCTCCATGTAATATCCGTTGTCACCGGCCTTTGCCAAAGGAACATCATACTCATCCAAGAGCAGGATTACTGGTTTCCCGTAATACATCTGCATCATTTTGGTCAGACTTAACAGACTTATTTCAGTAATTCCCCGGGATGCTTTTTGGGAGGCTACCTGACAGAACATTTCCTTACTAAAATCATCTAATTTATCGCTTTCCAAAAGATAAATATGTTCTTTGTAGATATCTGAAAGAACTACCGTAAGCTTTTCGTAAGCTTTTGCAAAGTCCAATCCATCGACACTTTTGAATGACAAAAATAATGTAGGATACTGATTCATCCATCTTTCACACAAAGATGATTCCCTTGCAACAGAAAGCCCCGTAAACATATCTCTGTTTTCTTTCCGTATATCAAAAAATTCCGATAGCATACTCATGCCTAAGGTTTTTCCAAATCTGCGGGGACGGGTTATAAGCGTTACCTGCCTTCCGTCTGTTTTCAGCAATTCCCTGATCAAGCCGCTTTTGTCAACATAATAGTATCCGTTTTCCCGAATATCTGCAAATCCGGAACGTCCAATCGGTATTCTTATTCCATCCATATCCATAAACTCCTCCCAGCCATATTACTACATCACCTTTGTTTTAGCTTTGTCTATATTATAGCATTTTATTTTGTATATCGGAACCTTTCTGTGTATCATCTATATATAAAAACCTATGCGGATTCCACATCCACGAAAAAGCTGCAGGAAGGCAGGGCACAAAAGCCCCGCCTCCTGCAGTTCTGTTTCTGAAACTTATAAGCTATAAAACATGCTATCTTTCCACTCCAAAATCTACTTGCACAATTTTACAAAAAAATACCCGCATTAATAACATCATGATTTCTAACCAATCCAACCACTCTATTTTCTGAATCCACCACAGGTACCACATGGATTTTCTTTTCACGATTTTCCATCAGACGGAGGGCATTCACTGCCAATTCTCCTGACCGAATACAAATAGGCTTCACCGTCATAACTTCATTCACCGAAATATGATTTAAATCAATTCCGTCTTTTAAATATCTTTTTAAATCTCCGTCCGTAATGATTCCCTCCAAAATATCTTCACTGTTTACAACAAGAACAGCGCCCATCCCTGTTTTGCACATGATAATGATTGCATCCGCCATTCTTGAATGTGTAAGTATTTTCGGTGTATTATTTTTATCTGGTACAACATCATCTACTTTCGTAATCAATTTATGACCCAAGCTACCGGCCGGATGGTACAGCGCAAAGTTTTCCTTTTTGAAATCACGCATTTTTGAGACAACAACTGCAATGGCGTCACCAATTACCAGCATAGCCGTGGTACTTGAAGTCGGTGCCAAACCTAACGCACCCGCTTCATTTGTTTTAGGCAGGATGATTTTATAATCTGCATACTTAACCAAAGTGGAATCCGAATTGGAAGTAACCGCAATGACTCTTATTCCCATAATGCGTAGATTAGGCAACAGGCTGCATATTTCCGCAGATTCACCGCTGTTGCTTAACATAATAACGATATCCGCTTTCGTAAGGCTTCCCAAATCCCCATGCAGTGCCTCAGACGGATGCAGTACATATGACGGAATCCCCATGCTGCTCATCGATGCTGAAATCTTTCTTGCGATATGACCGGATTTCCCCATACCGCACAAAATCACCTTTCCCTCGCAGTCATTAATTGCATGAATCACATCCGTCACAGATTCATCCAAAGATTCATCTACCTTTTTCAATTCGCTTATTTCTATATCAAAAACTTTGTGTATTTCCTTCAAAATATCCATCCAATAACCGCATTCCTTTCAAGAACTGGAACATTCTGATATCCAGCCTTATAACTGTTCCTTATTCTCCAAAATCATGTACCATTTTGTTTATTTCCAAAATCTGCCGCAATATTTCCGGGAAATCTTCCATCCGAATCATATTAGGTCCATCGGACAATGCCTGTTCCGGACTTGGATGCACCTCTGCAAAAATCCCGTCAATACCCACGGCTGCTGCTGCACGTGCCAGATATCTAATATACTTCCGGTTCCCTCCCGTAGAGTCTCCGCGTCCTCCCGGTTTCTGTACACTGTGTGTAGCATCAAAAATCACGGGATATCCGAATTCCTTCATTTCAATCAGACTTGTCATATCCACCACTAATGAATTATATCCAAAACAAGTTCCTCTTTCGCACAGCATGATATCTTTATTTCCCGTCGCAGCCACCTTATGGATTACATTTTTCATATCCCATGGAGCTAAAAATTGTGCTTTCTTTATATTAATGCATTTTCCGGTTTTTCCGGCTGCCGTCAAAATATCTGTCTGTCTGCAGAGAAAAGCAGGAATCTGTATGATATCCGCGATTTCCGCCACCGGTTCTGCCTGCCATGGCTCATGGATATCCGTAACAATCTTCAGTCCCAATTCTCTTTTTACCTTTTCCAAAGTGTGCAGCCCTTCTTCTATACCCGGACCGCGAAACGAAGAAATGGAAGTTCTGTTTGCTTTATCAAAAGAAGCTTTGAAATAGAAATCTACATTTTCCTTTTCTGTAATCTGTTTCAAGGACTCCGCAATATTCAAAACCATGGACTCTGATTCAATCACACAGGGGCCTGCTAAAATTTTAAATTTCTCCAACGCGCTCCCTCCTTGCTTTGATAATATTTATCACGCGTTCCAAATCTTTCGGAGTATCTACAGCTATTGTTTCCGAATCAATTTCCTTAATTTTAATTTTATATCCGTTTTCCAACAATCTTAATAGTTCAATTTCTTCTGCCCGCTCAAGGGGGCCCATCGGCAAAGTTTTATATTTCCTCAAAATTTCCCTTTTAAACGCATAAACCCCAATCGGCTTATATATAATATAATCCAACGCCGCCTTTGGATATGGCACTGCTGCCCTGGTAAACAGGAGAATGTTATCATCCAAATCTGTAACTACTTTTGGTGTTGTCTTATTGATTACATCTACAGGATTTCTATAAGGTGTCTTTAATGTTGCACAAATAGTATCCTCTTTTTCCATGATCACGTTAATCACTCTGTCTATTGTCCCTGGCTCCAACAGGGGTTCATCCCCCTGTACCGTTACATAAATATCCGCTTCTATTTTATCTGCCACTTCACTTAGACGTTCACTGCCATTTCTGTGAGATTCTGCTGTCATAATAACCGGAATTTCATAATTATCACAAACGTCTGCAATTCTCTTATCATCCGTTGCAACATACACCTCATCTACCAATTTTGCTTTACCTGCCTGATGATATACCCACCAAATCATAGGCTTTCCTAAAATATCAACTAACGGCTTCCCCGGAAATCTGGATGATTTATATCTAGCCGGAATAATTGCCACTGTTTTCATTTAATAGTCTCCTATTCTATAATATTTTACCGTGTTAAATGTTTCGCAGATGCATCCGCAATAATTACATCGAAAAATTTTTTTGATACTTTTTTATAATCATATCTTTTTTCGTATAATCGCTTTATATTGTTTACATAGAAATTATAATTATCATATATCGTTTTAACAGCAGTTTTCAATTCACTTAAATCATTTATCACTATACCCAGCTTATATTTGTTTATTTCCTCTGCCAATCCTGGTGCATAATTTGCAATAACCGGCTGTCCCAAACTCATATGTTTAAAAAATTTACCTGAAGACAGACCAATATTATAAGCATTATCATAATTTCTTTCTGAATACCAAATTAAAGCAATATCATATGCACTGATAAACTTTGTATATTCCTCCTGTGAAAGATCCTGTACAATCATTTTTATATTAGATTTTTCTTTCAACTTTATTTTGCTACTTCCAATAAATCCTGCTATCGTTATTTCAACATCATTCATATCGTCTGCCTGTTCTACAAGCGAACTCAATACCACAGGAGATATACAGCCTGAATAAATCAATCCACTCTTATGAGGTACATCATATTCGTGATAATCACTATAATACGAATTAGGTATTAACCATGTTACAGGATGTGAAATCCAATATTTTTTTAATATCTTTTTTCTAAGTTTATCTTGAATAACTATGGCCTGACATCCTTTTACATACAAAATTTCCCGGAACTTATTATAAAAATATTCTATTCTTCTAGCTATCTTGGCAAAAGAATTTAAATTCTTTTCCTTTATAAAATATGTATATATTTCTAAATTGAAATAATAAAAATTCGTTTCCCGCATTACATATGGCAGGGGAAAACAAATCCTTGTGTCTTCTTCGGTAAAGCAAATGACAATATCCGGATTTATTTCTTTAATTTTTTCTCTTATGGAGGACTCCTTCATTCCTCTAGTGTCAATTGTTTTTTTAACTTTATTTTTGAGTTCCCCATCAATACGTCCTGGAAAAAAAAGAATAACCATACTTCCCCGCTGTCTTAACTCCTCCACCATTTGAGTTCTCGCCGGTGAATACTGAAACGCAATTCCCTGTTGGCACATCATGACAGT
>CAJUBR010000065.1 GCA_910584695.1 uncultured Lachnospiraceae bacterium | reverse complement strand
TTCCACCAATTTTCCATGCTATTCCCTCCTGTTTTTAACCTAATATCAAAGAAGGACCTGCCGCAAAACATTATCCATAGTGCTTTACGATAGGTCCATATTCTAATGAAAAGAATCAAAAAATACTCTTATAAATTCCAAATATCCTTGTTATACTCTTCAATTGTACGGTCAGAAGAGAAGAACCCTGCCATCGCAATATTTACAATCATTTTCTTTGCCCACGCAGTTCTGTCTTCATAATCTGAATATGCTTTTTCTTTTGTTGCAATATAATCTTCCATATCCGGGAATGTCATAAACCAATCTTTATTAATTAATTCATTATAAAGACGTTCCAAATGTTCCTTACTTCCGATTTCAAGTAATTCATCACTTATAATAAAATCTACCGCTTCTTTGATTACTTCACTCTTTTCATAGTAATCCTTTGAACAGTAATCACCACGCTCATAACGTGCAATGACCGTTTCACTCTGCTCGCCAAAGATATAGATGTTATCATCCCCAACCAGTTCATGAATCTCTACATTTGCACCATCCTCTGTTCCCAGTGTCACAGCACCATTCAACATAAACTTCATATTACCAGTTCCACTTGCCTCTTTGGATGCCAATGAAATCTGCTCTGAAATATCACATGCCGGAATTACCATCTCTGCCTTGGTCACATTATAATTCTCAAGCATTACAATCTGCAGATAAGGTTTTACTTCCTCATCTTTCTCGATCAACTCCTGCATACAAAGAATCAGATGAATGATATCCTTTGCAATTGTATATGCCGGTGCAGCCTTTGCTCCAAAAATCATGACAATCGGAGTAGACGGTTTTTTGCCCGCTTTTATCTCTAAATATTTGTGAATTGCATATAAAATATTAAGCTGCTGTCTCTTATACTCATGTAGACGCTTAACCTGAATGTCAAAGATTCCCTCTGTATTTATTTCAATATTCTGGGTATCCTTTACAAAATCAGCCAATGCCTTTTTATTTTGATTCTTGATTGACAGTAATCTGTTTAATACTTCACTATCATCTTTCTTTTCCAGTAATTTCTTAAGAAGCTCTGCATCCTTCTTATAATCCTGTCCAATCTCCTCATCCAACAGCTTGGTTAATTCCGGATTACAGTGTAACAACCATCTTCTGAAGGTAATACCGTTTGTCTTATTGTTAAATTTTTCCGGATAAATATTATAAAACTGTTTCAGCTCATTGTTCTTCAAAATCTCTGTATGAAGATAAGCAACTCCGTTTACACTGAATCCATAATGGATATCCATATGTGCCATATGCACTCTGTTTTCTCCGTCGATAATCGCCATAGAAGCATCGTTATACTCTGCTTTCTTAATCGCATCCAGTACACGGATAATCGGTACAATAGCAGGTGCTACTTTCTCCAGATAATGCATCGGCCACTTTTCCAGTGCCTCTGCTAAAATAGTATGATTCGTGTATGCACAAGTCTTTTCGATAATCGAAACCGCTTCTTTTATATCAATTCCCTCTGCCATCAACAGACGAATCATCTCCGGAATCACCATAGAAGGATGCGTATCATTAATCTGGATGACAACATAATCGGAAAGATCATGAAGATTTGAACCTCTTTCCTTTGCTTCCTTTAAAATCAACTGTGCTCCACAACTTACCATAAAATACTGCTGATATACTCTTAAAAGTCTGCCCTCCTCCGTACTATCATCCGGATATAAGAACAGGGTAAGATTTTTCTTTACATCTGACTTATTAAACTCAATCCCGTCTGTAACAATATTCTCATCCACTTCTTCTATATCAAATAAATGAAGCTTATTTATACGATTATTGTAACCGATTACATCCATATCATATAGTACGGACTTCATGGCAAAATCACCAAACTGTACTACAAACTCATCATTTTGCTTTCTCAGCCAGCTTTTCTTCGTAATCCATGGGTTTTCGGTCTCTTTTTGTAGATTCTTCTCAAATTCCTGCTTGAACAAACCCAAATGATAGTTAAGACCAACCCCGTCACCGTTCAGTCCTAATGTAGCAATGGAATCCAGAAAACATGCAGCCAGTCTTCCCAATCCGCCATTTCCCAATGAAGGCTCATTCTCAATTTCTTCAATCTCACAAAGACAAACACCAATCTCTGCCAATTCTGCCTTTACTTCTTCGTAAATTCCTAAATTAATCAGGTTATTCCCCAACAATTTTCCAATCAAAAACTCTGCAGAAATGTAGTAAAGTTTTTTCTTCCCGTCTTTATAAGATTCTTTCTTGCTGTCTGACATTTCCTTACAAACATCCAGTAAAAGGAAATAAATCTCCTCTTTTGTTAAATCCTTTAATTCTTTGTTGTAGACCTTAGTTGCTTTTTCTTTTAGCATGTTCTCAATCCCTTCCATATATTATTGATAAGTTTTTCAACCAATTAATCTGCTTCTTTTTAAATTCATTTTTCTTTAACCGCCATCTCCAATTTTCACCAATGGTAGCCGGCAGATTCATCCTTGCTTCATTTCCCTTTTCCAATACATCCTGCATTTGGAAAATTACGGTATCTGCAACACTTCTATAGGTCATCAAAAATACCTGATGAATTAATTCATCCCTGCTGTTGCTGTCTGTATACTGAAGCGCATAAGCAAGATGTTCCTTACTTAGATTATCATAATACCCACGGAGTGTTTCATTGTCATGTGTTCCTCCATAAGCAATACAGTTTCTCGTATACATATGCGGCAGATACGGATTCTGGTTATTGCCGTCAAATGCAAACTCAATCACCTTCATTCCCGGATAACCGACTTTTTCAAGCAATTCATTCACTTCTGGAATCACAACGCCCAAATCCTCTGCGATAATCTTTGTATCACCTCTTGCCTCATCTAAAGCCTTTGTCAATTTCTCACCCGGTCCCCATTCATAATGACCTTTTTTTGCACTGTCATCTGCTGGAATCACATAATATCTTACAATTCCGATAAAATGATCAATCCTTACCACATCAAACAGTTTAGCAGCACCTTCCATTCTGCGTTTCCACCATGAGAAATCTTCTTTTTCCATAGCTTTCCAGTCATACAGCGGATTTCCCCATTTTTGTCCGTCATCCGAAAATGCATCCGGCGGACATCCTGCCACATTAATCGGTTTCCGGTCTTCATCCAACTCAAACAAATCCGGATGAATCCATACATCGGAACTGTCAAGAGCCACATAAATCGGCATATCTCCGATAATCTTGATATTCTGTTCATTTGCATATTTTTTCAAACGATTCCATTGTTCAAAAAATTTGTATTGTAAAAATATATAAAAATCAATCTCATCACTTAACGTTTTCTGATAGGAAAGAACCGCTTCTTCCTTTCTTAAGCGAATATCTTCATCCCACTTCAACCATTCCTGATGTCCGAAATGTGCCTTACATGCCATAAACAACCCATAGTCCTCTACCCAGTCTTTGTTTTCCTTAATAAAATCCTGATATTTCTCAGACCTTTTATGATTGCTTTTTCTATATGCCTGACGCAGAACCTGATAACGATTCTCCCAGAGTGCTTCATAACTGATCCGATCTGCTTTGTCACTCCATTTAATCTTCTCTACTTCGCTGCGTTCTAAAAGTTCTTCTTCGATCAGCATGTCCAAATCAATAAAATATGGATTACCAGCAAAGGCAGAAAAAGACTGATAAGGACTGTCCCCATAGCTCGTCGGACCTAACGGCAACACCTGCCAATACTTTTGTCCTGCTTCACACAACTGATCCACAAAATGGTATGCCTCCTTACCAAATGTACCGATTCCATAAGGTGACGGAAGGCTGGATATCGGAAGCAAGATTCCCGCTCCCCTTTTTAATTCTGTATCTTCCAACATCGTTGACCTCTTTTCTGTTATTATCTTCCATTCAGTTTTATGTTACCAACTGCCACCCCAAAAATATATATAAGAAATCTGAGATATATGTTGAATTTCTTTTATAGCGAACAGCCGTACGAAAACAAAAACAACCGTCCTTCTTTCTATCATCTAATCCCCATATAAGCTGACAAAGCATAAAAGCTGTATACAGCACTATAGCAGGATATCTGACCCTTATGGCAGCGTTCAAAGTCATAAAGGTATCACTTTGATCCGCTGCCTGCAAAGATTAAGAAGGCCGGTCATTTTCTCCACAAACCACAACCATATCATCAAGAAGCAGAAGCCATCTCTTTCAATGTAATACGATGCTCCATATAATCTTCTACTTCGTCTTTTTCCATCGTAAGACTTAGGGCAAATTCACCATATAAATTATCCCGTGCCTGTTTCAGGTACTTTTCATCACAAGCCGACATTTTCTTCCCCTGTGCCAGACGTTCTTCTTTTCTCTTCAAAATTGTATTGATAATCCGAATCCATTCCCGGCAGTCGCAAGTCTTAAGTGCCTCTTTATAAGCAAGTTCCCTATGCTTATCATCTGTTACTTCAATCAATTCTACGTCTTTCATTTCATCAATCAAGCTGCAGGCTTCTTCTCTTGTAATCACGTTTCTCATAATGACTTTCTGGTTATCCACAGGTGTAAATACCCTGCTTCCCTTTGCATAAAGGGGTAAAAGTGTATAATATAACTTATCACTATCAATACCACCTAAATTCATTGTACCTATCTCTTCCACCCTGCATACACCGTTCATTCCATAAACGATATACTCACCAATTTCAAACATATTTCTCCTCTCTTTCTAAATTCGGTTAACGCCTATCCATATTTTTTATCATAACAAATTTTTGTTATTTTCGTAAGTGATTTTATCCAATTTTTTTCATTTTCTGCATTTTTTACACTGAATCTGACAGAAATTGTGCATATTTACAATATTGGTTTTCATTACTATGGTATATCTTTCTAGTTCTATTCTGCCACCAATCTGCACAAAATATACAAAAAAACTTTCCCTCCGTCTTTTTTACTTATCTAGGTAATTGCAAAACAGTTATTCTGTGTGATACATATTTTAAATATACTTAAACTTTGCTTGGCTAACATTTCTAATGCTGTCGCAAAGTTTAAGTATATTCAAAATACATATAATCCACTTTACCGGGTTTTGCAATTGCCTATTCTACTTATCATACCTGCGTAACAGACCAATGCCTAACGGATACGGACCTGTATGCACACCGATCATCGCTCCGATTTGAAAAATCGGGATATCCGTTATATTCGAATACCCTTTAAGCGATTTCAACAACTCCTCACGAAACATTTCCGCCTCCTCATAGTCATATCCATAGCCCACCACAATGATATAATTGTCTGGTGACTCTTTTATCTCTTCAAAATGAGCTTTTGTCTTATCGAGAAGTTTCTGAATAGATTTGTGTCTGCTTCTGGCAACGCCAAAAGGAAAAATCTCTCCCTCCTTTAAAATAATCAGAGGACGGATCTTAAGAGCATTTACTGCTACTTTCATAACCTTTCCTACTCTTCCCCCATGAATCAGATAATCCATATTTCCAACTGTAAAAATAATCCTTCCGGTTGTCTTAATCCGTTGGATTCCCGCAATCACCTGTTCATATTCCAAACCATCTTCCTGCATCCTGACAGCCTCTAAAACTAAAATGCCCTGCAAAACCGTATTTACCGTTGCATCAATAACCGTAATCTTTGCCTCCGGACTGTCCTCTAAAATAATATCCTTTGCAGTACATGCCGAATTATAAGAACCGCTGAATTTTGTTGTAATGCAGATGCAGATAATATCCGTTCCCTTCTTTATATAAGGTATAAATGCATCCATATAATCTTCTACTGACGGCAAAGAAGTTTTTGGAAAAACTTCCGGATGATCTACCATCCTCTGGTAAAATTCATGTACCTGTATCTCCTCATTTTCCTTAAAATAATTCTCTTCGTCAAAAGAGATATAAAAAGGAACCACATGTAAATGCTTTTCTTTTATAAGATCGGTACTAAGGTCGCATGAACTATCCGTTATAATCTGAAATGCCATAATCGAAATCTCCTTTCCTTTATCCCATTCAAACAATACATATTTTAGTACAAGGAACCATGCACAATCCCTTTGGCCAAGAATAATAGAAATGCACAAACACTCTCAGCTAACAAAAGCAACATGTGTCCGTGCATTTCTGCTATCCATTCACTACTCCCGCCCCAGGAATTAAAAAGTAATCTCTTTCTTATCGTTTAGAAGTTTTCCACCATGAACAATTTGCAGCACTCCTACTGTTACCCCGAATACAATCAGCAATATTCCAAACACAATATTACATGCTCCGACTTTTTTCATTGTCTTGTAAACCTTTTCATTCATAAGATACCTCCATTTTTCTTACTTTACACCATACTGCTCGTAGTATGCATCAATCGCCGCTTTTAATGTATCATCAATAATTATTTTCCCTTTATACGGTTTATTATACAGATGTTCAACCACCTCTTCCATTGTAACGATTGCAGTTGTCTTAAATCCGTATTTCTCTTCAATCTCTTTTAAGGCAGACTGGCTTCCCTGTCCCCGTTCCATCCGGTCTACAGAAACTACCATTCCTACCATATCCACATCCCCCTGGGCTTTGATGATCGGCAGTGTTTCTTCAATTGAAGTACCTGCAGTTGTAACATCTTCAATAATTACAACCTTATCCCCATCCGCAATAGGGCTTCCCAAAAGAATTCCTTTATCGCCATGATCCTTTATTTCCTTACGGTTTGAACAATACTTAATGTCCTCATCATATAATTCTGCAATGGCCATAGCTGTGGCTACCGTAAGAGGAATTCCTTTATATGCAGGTCCGAATAACACATCAAAATCCATTCCGAATTCGCTGTTGATTGCCTCCGCATAATACTCCCCTAGACGCTTTAACTGAGAGCCTGTCCTATAAAACCCGGTATTTACAAAAAACGGAGTCTTTCTGCCGCTCTTTGTCACAAAATCTCCAAACTTAAGTACATTACAATCAATCATGAATTCGATAAATTCCTTTTTGTATTGTTCCATTTACTCTTTAAACCTCCCTAATGATAGACTTTTTAAGCCTTTGCTTTTTACTACCTAATTACATCATTTTTAACATAACTATATCATCGCAAATTCCTCTCATATGATGTAAAGGGTCTAAAATCTATATCTGTTTTTTCAATCTTTTCTATTCTACCATATTTTTCCGTATATAGCAATCAAGGAACTCTTGAAAAAAACAAAACCCCACCGCAATGATACATAACGTACCAAAGTACTCTGCTTATGATATTGCTTATATTGTACAACTAGGTCCTAAAAATAGGAAGTTTTGCAATTGCCTAAGACGATTTTGTTATTTTGACACTTGTAAATAGGGTAGAAGAAAAAAGCTGCCGCATTAAGAGAAAAATTCTCTTAATGCAGCAGCCTTTTTATGTATCTCCCCGGCAAACGAAAAGCTGATTATTTCTCTGCGAACCGTGACAAAAACTGTCTGGTACGCTCCTCCTTCGGATGCTCGATTACCTGTTTTGCTTCTCCTTGTTCTAAGATGACTCCTTCGTCCATAAAGATTACCTGATCTGCCACATCTCTGGCAAATGCCATCTCATGAGTCACAATCACCATGGTGGTCTCCTGATCTGCTAAAGCACGTATCACCTTTAACACTTCACCGGTTAACTCCGGGTCTAACGCCGAGGTCGGCTCATCAAAACATAAAATATCCGGTTTTAATGCCAGCGCCCTGGCAATGGCGACTCTTTGCTGCTGCCCGCCGGATAACTGATGGGGATAATGGGATATCCTGTCGGAAAGCCCCATTTTATCCAAAAGCTGCTTTGCATTTTCCTCCAGCCCGGCCAATATTTCTTTTTTATGCTCCTTAAAGTCCGGTTTCTCCTTTGCTAAAAGCTCTCCTGCCAGCATAACATTTTGCAGGGCAGTATATTGCGGAAACAGATGAAATGACTGGAATACCATACCAAAGTGAAGACGCTTCCTGCGAATCTCCTTCTCTCTTTCCAACTGTGTTTTTTCTCCATCGAAAAGCGTTTCTCCCTGTACGATAATTTTTCCGTTATCTGGCTTTTCCAAAAAGTTCAGACACCGGAGCAGGGTTGTCTTACCAGAACCAGAAGACCCGATAATTGCCAGTGCCTGTCCCTGCTCCAGCGAAAAACTGATATCCTTTAAAACCTTTGTAGCTCCAAAGCTCTTTTCAATATTTTGAACCTCCAATATTGCCATTGCTTCATCCTCCTACTTAAAATAATCAAGCTTTTTCTCCAGCCAGCCCAAGAAAACCGTAAGGATTCCGCTGAATACCAGATAATAAAATGCAGTAAAAAACAATGGCCAGATTGCACCTGAAATTCCCTGGGAACCTTTTAAAAACGCCTGTCCCGCCCATATGATCTCCTGTAATGCAATAATACGGGCTAACGAGGTATCCTTTACCAAAGTGATCACTTCATTGGAAATCGGAGGTAGAATACGCTTGACCATCTGCAAAAGGGTTACCTTAAAAAAAATCTGGCTTTTTGTCATGCCCAGTACCAGACCCGCTTCCTGCTGCCCCTTGGGCACACTCTGTATCCCTCCACGGTATATCTCTGAAAAATAACAGGCATAATTTACAATAAAGGAGACTGCTGCTGCCAGAAATCTTCCCTCCTCACCGCCGCCCCATATGGCATTTCCAAGTACCAGACCTGGAAAATAATATACGATTAAAAGCTGGATCATAAGAGGCGTTCCCCGGATAATCCATACAATAAACCGGGAAAAACAGCGCAACGGCTTAAATGCTGACATTGAACCAAATGCAATCAAAAGCCCCAGAGGGAATGCTCCTAAAAGCGTGACAAAAAACAATTTTAGCGTTTGTAAAAAACCCACATTTAACGCATGAAAAACTATGGGCATCTGTTCCATAATCGTTGACATTTCCTTACCTGCCTTTTCTTTCGCACCATCCGCAATTTTAAAAAACTTTTTTATTCATTATCACCAATCAGTGCTGCCTGAACACCATATTTTTTTGCGGTCTCCTGCATGCTTCCATCGGCACTGCTCTCAGAAAAAAATGTGTTCAGCTTTTGGGCCAGGTCAGAACCCTTTCGGAAACCGACACCATATTCTTCTGCATTAAAACTTGCCGTATACGTCAGTTTTTCATAACTGGTTCCTTCTCCCACCATGGCAGCCGCCATCAGGGAGTCGATCACTGCCGCATCTGAAGTTCCAGCGGCTACCTCCATCAATGCATCTGCCTGTGTTTTTACAGAAGTATAGTTATAATTCAATTCTGACAACACCTTTTCGCCCGCAGAGCCCACCTCTACGGCAAAATTCAAATCCTTCAGGCTTTCTACCGTCTGGTATTGATCTGCCACATCAGCCTTTACGATTGCTACCTGAGCGTTATTGCAATATGCACGAGAGCACTCCATCGCACTGGTCACCTCATCTGTCAGTGTCATACCATTCCAGACACAGTCTAAGGATTTTGCATCTAATTCCATTACCTTGTTATCCCAATCAATCTCCACAAACTCTGCCTCGACACCAAGACTCTTTGCAAATGCTTTCGCCATATCTGCATCAAAGCCTATCCACTCGCCGGAAGCATCCTTATAATCCATGGGTTCAAAGTCCGTAATCCCTACAATCAATGTACCCTTATCCTGCACATAAGCCAGATCGGATTCCCCGCTCTCACCCGAACTGCTCTTGTCTTCCGTCTCTTTTCCTGTTTCAGCAGAGGTTTTCTCCTCACCTGCTGTCTCTTTTCCTTTACTTCCACACGCTGCCATACTAAAGCACAATACCATGGAAAACACCAATGCCAATATTTTTTTCTTCATTTCCTATTCTCCTTCCTGTTGCTGAGCCCTGTTTTCTTTCCTAATTATGTAGACACTGCTTATGGCAGTATCCCTCTCAAAGTCAACACAATGGAATTCTACCATAACCGAAAATCTATGTAAAGATAATGTTTCAATTTATTTTATTCGTCATAACCGTTCTGTCTTTTTATCAATATAAGACAAAACCGTAACAATCTTACAAAAAGAAGCGGACAATTTCTTCATCTATAATTAGAAATTGTCCGCTTCTATCCGTCATTTTATTTCACACATCCGATTATTTCATTAATATCTCCGATTCCCTTCTCTTTCATAAATTTCTTCATCCCGTCTATAATTTCTACCGTTGTATAAGGATTATGGAAATTTGCAGTCCCCACCGATATCATTGTTGCCCCTGCCATCATAAATTCAATCGCATCCTGATAATTCATGATACCGCCCATTCCGATTACCGGTATCTTTACCGCATTTACTGTCTGATAAACCATCCGCACTGCAACCGGCTTTATAGCTGGACCGGAAAGACCACCTGTTTTGTTGGCAATTGCAAAGCTTCTCCTGTTAATATCAATCTTCATCCCCGTTAAAGTATTAATCAGGGAAAGTGCATCTGCACCGGCTGCTTCTGCTGCCTTTGCCATTTCCGCAATATCCGTTACATTCGGACTCAGTTTCATGACAACGGGCTGTTTCGCCTTGCTCTTAACAGCCTTTGTAATCTGCTCAAGTGCTTTTGGATTCTGCCCAAAAGCAATCCCTCCCTCTTTTACATTCGGGCAGGATACATTAATCTCTAACAAATCCACATCCTCATGTGCCAGACGCTCTACCACCTCCACATAATCCGCTTCTGACTTACCGCATACATTTACAATGATTTTCGTATCATACTGATGCAAAAAAGGAATGTCTCTATTACACAATACATCAATCCCCGGATTCTGAAGCCCCACCGCATTCATCATTCCTCCATAGGTCTCTGCAATACGGGGAGTCGGATTGCCCGGCCACGGAACATTGGCAACCCCTTTTGTTGTAACGGCACCAAGCTTACTTAAATCTACAAAATCATCATATTCTGCACCGGAGCCAAACGTCCCCGAAGCCACGGTTACCGGATTTTTAAACTCCACACCTGCTATTTTTACCGAAAGATTCATCAAAGCTCCACCTCCCGTGCATCAAATACCGGACCGTCCTTGCAAATCCGTTTATTATGAACATGACTGTGTTCATCTATTTCCGTTGATTGGCATACACAGGCAAGACAGGCACCGATTCCGCATGCCATTTTCTCTTCTAACGACAATTGTGCCTCTATATTATTTGCCATTGCGTATTCCTTAACGGCACGAAGCATCGGTGTCGGTCCGCAGGCATAAATTATATCACCTTTTACGTCATATTCCCGAATGGCATCTAATACATTACCCTTTACACCGGTTTTTCCATCCTCACTTGCAATATAAACATCACCTGCCGCCTCTAAATCTTTCAGCAGAAATGTTTCATCCCGGTATCCCAAAACAATACATTTCTCGCAGTCCAGTTCTCTGGCAAGCTCTAACATGGGAGGAATCCCAATCCCTCCGCCTATTAGAATCGCTTTCTTATTCTTTTGTGAAAATCCATTGCCAAGGGGACCCATAACCTCTATACCATCCCCTTCTTTCAAGGCAGAAAATTCTTTTGTTCCTCCGCCAACTACCCGGTATACCAGACGTATGGTATTTTTCTTTCTATCCATCTCACATAAACTGATGGGTCTTGGCAAAAGCTTTGAACCGTCATGGCTGTAAACAGAGACAAATTGCCCTGCTTTTGCCTGTTTTGCAATATCCGGTACATATAATACCAGGCTGAAAATGTCACTGGCAAGCCTTTCCTGGCTTATGACTTTTGCTGTCATTTTAACTGCACTCATGCTGCCTCCTTATTCCTTCTATAAAATATATCCTATCCTGTTCTCCAAGCACAGACTTCCTATCCCATTATTGTTTTCCAATCGCTCCTGTAATATCCTCTATCATATCTATTACTGCCTGTCTGGAAGCATCCGCAAAATTCTGTTCTCCAAAGGATTCGTATTTTTCCTGCTTATATGCTGCGATAATCCCTCTTGAGGAATTCACGATCGCCCCAAGTCCATCCTTATTAAAATAGTGAACCAGATCCTCCGCCTTTCCGCCCTGAGCACCATAACCAGGAACCAGAATATACGTCTTCGGCATGAGCTTACGGAGTACTTTTCCCATTTCGGGATAGGTTGCACCTACCACACATCCTACATTGCTATAGGCATCTCCCATACACTCTTTCCCCCACTCAGCCACTTTTTTCCCTACTAATTCATAAAGAGGGGTTCCGTCCACCAACTGATCCTGAAACTCACCGGAAGAAGGATTGGAGGTCTTAACCAATACAAAAATCCCTTTCTTCTCCTGCTTGCAGATATCAATAAACGGCTTTACCCCGTCCGAACCCAGATAAGGATTTACCGTAACAAAATCTTCCGAAAATCCCGAATAACTCTTGCTTCCCACGGATACCCTGCCAAGATGTCCCACTGCATAGGCTCCGGAGGTAGAACCGATATCGCCTCTTTTAATATCTCCTATCACAACCAGCCCCTTGGATTTGCAATACTGACAGGTCCTTTCAAATGCTGTAAGCCCCGGAATCCCAAACTGTTCATACATTGCAATCTGCGGTTTTACAGCAGGAATCAAATCATATACTGCATCTACAATTGCTTTATTAAACTGCCAGATTGCCTCGGACGCTCCCTCTAATGTTTCACCATACTCTTCAAATGCCGCCCTCTTTATATGTTCCGGTACATAGGCAAGCATTGGGTCAAGTCCTACCACTACAGGTGCATTCAAAGTTGAAATCTTATCCACTAATTTGTTAATCATAATGACCTCCTAATTCATCCCGTGATACAGGGACATTCTCTAACTGATTATATGACATTTTCCTTCATCCTGCAATTCCCAACCCAAAATCTTCTTAATCAGAAGACATTATCAAAAATCAGGAACGAAAAATAAAGGACAGCCGAAACCTTTGTCGGCTATCCTCCTTATATAAACCCAAGCATTCCAGCTTATCTATCATCTGACCTTGCAAAATACAATCTACCTTCCCATCCTATATCAGAATCAGAGGGCAGTCTGCAGTTTTGACAAAATGATTTCCGACAGAGTAACCTGTCACTTACTCTACCGAGTAGTTTGGTGCCTCTTTTGTAATCTGGATATCATGCGGATGGCTTTCTTTTAAAGATGCTGCCGATATCTCCACAAATTGTGCATTTTCATGCAAATCCTCAATCGTCCTTGCTCCACAATATCCCATACCGGAACAAAGCCCTCCCAGTAACTGAAATACCGTATCCTCTACGGTTCCTTTATATGCCACTCTTCCTTCCACACCTTCCGGAACCAGTTTCTTTGCATTTGACTGGAAATAACGGTCTTTGCTTCCATTTTCCATTGCTGCAATGGAACCCATACCACGATATACTTTATATTTACGTCCCTGATATAATTCAAACTCTCCAGGTGATTCATCTGTGCCTGCAAACAGGCTTCCCATCATACAGACATTGGCACCTGCTGCAAGAGCCTTTGTAATATCACCAGAATACTTAATTCCTCCATCTGCAATCACAGGAATTCCATATTCCTTCGCAACATCATAAGCTTCCATAATCGCTGTAATCTGCGGAACACCAATTCCCGCCACCACACGGGTCGTGCAGATAGAACCCGGTCCAATTCCTATTTTAACGGCATCTACCCCCATTTTAATCATAGCCTCTGCACCACTTCTGGTTGCTACATTTCCTGCAATCACCTGTAAATCAGGATATTTATCCCGGATTAACTTAAAGGTCTTTAATACATTCGCAGAATGTCCATGTGCTGTATCAATCACCACGGCATCCACCTTTGACTTCACCAGTTCATCCACCCGGTCCGTAATATCCGGCGTAACACCTACTGCCGCTGCACATAAAAGTCTCCCCTGTGAATCTTTTGCAGAATGCGGATACTTAATTGTTTTCTCAATATCCTTAATTGTGATCAGACCTTTTAAATTGAAGTCATCGTCCACAATCGGAAGCTTTTCTTTCCGGGCTGCTGCCAGCATTTTCTTTGCTTCTTCAAGAGTAATTCCTTCCTTAGCCGTAATCAAACCCTCCGAGGTCATAGATTCTTTTATCTTCTTCGTGTAATCCGTTTCAAATTTGAGATCACGGTTTGTAATAATACCGACTAATTTTGTTCCTTCACAAATCGGAACACCTGAAATACGGAACTTGGCCATTAACTTATCTGCATCATCCAATGTATGCTCCGGCGAAAGAGAAAATGGATCCGTAATGACACCGTTCTCAGAACGCTTTACCTTATCCACCTCTTCAGCCTGCTCTTCAATGGACATATTTTTATGGATTACACCAATACCACCCTGCCTTGCCATTGCAATCGCCATCCTGTGTTCGGTAACCGTATCCATTCCGGAACTCATAAGCGGAATCTGTAACTGGATCTTTTTTGTAAGCTGTGTTCTTAAGTCAACGTCATTCGGAATCACTTCTGAATATGCTGGAATTAACAGCACATCATCAAAAGTAATACCCTTTCCAATAATTTTGCTCATACTCTCCCTGCCTTTCTTTCACTATTATTCCTCGTATACGCAAATGTATAACTTTATATACTCTTTCCCATCCAACATCAAAGGAACACTGATGGGGTCAATGTCCGTCTGAATTTTTAAATCTGTTCCTACCATTGATATTGGCGGAGTAATGTCAATTAACTTACTCTGTGTTGAAAATATAGTCGCTGTATTCCCCATGATCATGTTACTAAGCTCATTCAGTGCAGAACATGCCATCTCATCCATCTCTGCCACCGGCATCCCGTACATCATCTTACTTGCAATTTCCTTTGCATGCTCTACATCCATTGTTAATACCGCCTGTCCCTTCATCTGACCGACAATTCCCACTGTAATAATATAGTTCGGCTTATCAAAAGAAAAATCTGCCAACGAAGGACGCCCCACTGTAAGCTTAAACTGGGTAACACTTTCAAAAACACTCATTGTAGATTGTAAAAATGGATTAATATTACTTACATCTAATGCCTTTCTCATACTTTCCTCTTTCCCGATTATTTCGTACTCATGTCGTAAATTTATTATACATGAATCTCTGCCGTTTCGCAAATAGAATTATATAAATTTTGGATATTGTTTTAATTTTATCATCTGATTCATTTTTTTCAAGTGTTTTTTGATAAATTACCGTTTTTTCTTTCACAAAGCTATGCTATAATATAGAAAATTATAAAATCATTGCTTTGTTTGTGCGGGCACATGACGTAACATAAGCATAAAATATTTTAACAAATAGAAACCCATTTGGAGGATACAATGGATAACGAATTTAACGAAGTATTACCTGATATTGTGAATGCTATCATGTACAATTATACACAGTCTGATCTGCTTCTTGGCAAATCTAAAAAAACACTTCCTGCAAGAAATATGATTATTGAAATATTAAACGATCTGAAAAAGCTGATGTTTCCGGGATATTTCAGTACTGAATTATTAGAAGTCGGCAACGCCTCTTACTATATTGGCCAGATGCTTTCCAATCTGCATACCAAAACGAAAAAACAGATTGCTCTGGCACTGGCATATGATAAAGAGGAATCCGTTTCAGCTCTCTCCCCTGAAATTCAGGAACAGGCTGAAAAT
>CAJUBR010000064.1 GCA_910584695.1 uncultured Lachnospiraceae bacterium | reverse complement strand
CTGCGTATTTTCAAATCGGAATTCTTTTTCCATATAATTATTGATATTGGTTTCAAATACGGTATCCTTTACAATATCCGCAGCAAAAAATACAGATGGTACAATAGCCGCAACCGCAATCAGAGCAGCCCGCTTTACAATCTGTTTTCTCGATTCCTTATCAGTCTTATATTTAGATGGCAGCCCTACAAAAATGGTGATCAGCATTGTAGAAATGGCAATAAAAATACCATTGATCAGAAACAGATACATCGCACCGGCAAAATATCTTAAATTTCCCATAGCAAGACCATAGCCTGCCGTGCAAAGCGGCGGCATCAATGCGGTCGCAATGGCTACCCCCGGTAAGATATTCGATTTTTCCTTTCTGGTTGTCCCGATCATTCCTGCCAGCCCACCACAAACTGCAATAATCACATCCCACGCTGTGGGACTGGTTCTCGCCAACAGTTCCGTACTGGCCGTTGTGATTGGTGATAGGGAAAAGTAAATCGTAGAAGCTGCCAATGCCACGATTACCTCAAAAAGTAAAACCGTTGCCGATTTTTTTAATAAGTCAGTATCATAAAGAGCAATTGCAAAACCGATTCCCATAATTGCTCCCATTAACGGAGATACCAGCATCGCACCAATAATAACTGCCGTGGAATTCATATTCAAACCTACGGATGCAATAAAAATAGCCAGAATCAAAATACACATGTTGGTTCCCCGAAGTTCTACTCCGGATTCAATTCTTTCACTGATTTCCTCATAACTTGCCTGATCTGCGCTTAAATTAAATGCTGCATGGAATAACCTTTTAAAACTATAATTATTCTTTCTTACCGTTTTGATCGTTTTTTCCTCAATCTGCTTCTTGATTGACTCTGTCTGTTCATTTAACTGTTTTTCTTTTCTCTTTTCCAACTGTATCTGTTCTGTTAATTTTTCCTGTCTGTTTACTGTTTCTACCTGCTTCTCTATATGTTTTTTCCTTTTCACTTTCTTCCTCCTGTATTTTTTCTTGACATTTGGATCAATATTATATTTAATATTGATAGTCATTTAAGACCTTGCTGTGAAGCATATGTTTATTTTATTCATTCAACAATGCCAATAAGGTAATAGAAAAGGAGCCTGTTATGACAAATATTCCAAACGACCCTATGATGCTGTTAAGCTTCATAAACACAAAACTTCGCGATGAGTACCCTGATTTTCAAACTCTTTGTTATGAGTTAGAACTTGATTCCACAAAAATTACAGACAAGCTGTCGCAAATTGGCTTCACTTATCATGAAGACCTGAATCGTTTTGCTTAAAAATGTGCATTTCATATGCGTTTATAACGCATTATAGTCTGAAACTATATACCTAAAAATTTCTTCATTTTATCAAATTCCATAACCATGGTATGATATCCATGATCATAAAATGCTTTTAATTTTTCCCTGTTCACCTCGGTTCTGCCAGGTGCCGGAAGTGTCGGGCGGAGTACAAAGATTTTCCCCTCTTTTTCCAGACGTTCAATTGCTTCCACTCTTTTATTATAATAATAAGGCCTGTAATAGATACTTCTTACCAAATTCGGATATTCATTAAAAAAGGCAATATACATCCTTGCTTTTTTACTCGGAAATTTCTTACGGTATCCGTATGGTCTGGTCAAAACCACCACATTTTTCTTACACCCTCTCTGTAATGCATGCTTAAGGGGGATCGAATCTGCAAGACCACCATCTAAATATGGAATTCCGTCTATTGTAACAATCGGTGATGCAACCGGCAAGCTTGCAGAAGCCCGGCATATGTTACAAAGTCTTGCAGGGTCCTCTTTTTCCGATAAATACTCTGCCTCACCAGTATTTACATTCGTTACTACCATTTCACATTCCATACCCTGATTGATATAAGTTTCAAAATCATATGGAAAGGTTTCGCTTGGGAAGGTTTCAAACAACTTGTCCATATCATAAATACTTTTTTGTTTCAATACTTTATGGAAACTATTTTTATATCTGTCCTCTTTTTTCTCCGGAGCGAAACAGTTAAAGCTTCTTCCCTTTTGTTTTGAAACATAGCTAAGGGCATTACAAGCTCCTGCTGAAACTCCAACCACATATGGAAACAAAAAATCCTGCTCTAACAGATAGTCCAATATCCCTGCTGTAAAAACACCTCTTGACGAACCTCCCTCTAATATTAAACCTGCCTGCTTTTTCTTCAATTCATCCTGAATCATTTTCTCACTTCCTATTCATTTCTAAGTCAACATCTCCGCTGCAAGCAGCAGAGCATCAATTATTCTAAATATTTTCGTTGTATCAGTTCCATGCATCCTTCCTCATGAAAATAAAGGAATATAAATTAATCTGTAATTATTTCTCTTCGTCACCCCTGTGTTCCTCTTCCTCTTTATCCCTCTGCGTCCCCTGTTCTGTCTTTCTAGAATCCTCTTTCGTTTTCATTACAATACCATCACCATCGATCTCGGCATAGTCAATTTCATAATAATCCATGGTGGTAACTGGCAGATTTTTTTCTTTCAGTTTACTTTTACAAATTGTACTAATAAAGGCATAAATACATGCAAAACAGGGTGCTCCAAGAATCATACCCGGTATTCCAAAAAAACCACCACCTATCAGGATTGCAAACAAAATCCACATGCTGGACATCTTCAAACGGTCTCCTAAAATAACCGGGCCAATGATATTCCCATCTATCTGCTGTAATATAATTACAAATATACCAAAGATAATCCCATGCTTAAGATCTGTCATCATTAAAATCAAAATACTTGGAATCGCTCCGATAAATGGTCCAAAATAAGGAATGATATTTGTAACACCAACAATAATGCTAATCAGGATCACATAATCATAATCCATAATCCGCATAAAGGAATAACATAAAACACCGATAATAAAAGAATCAATAATCTTACCGTTTATAAATCCACCAAATACATTGTCCGCATATCTTACTCCTCTTAAGACTGCATTGGCATTCTTCCTGCTGAATACACTAAAAGTCAGCTTCTTTCCAACGGAAATCAGCGTCTCCTTTCCTGCCATAACGTAAACGGAAATAATCAGGGCCAGAATAACATTTAAAACCATCTTAAAACCGCCGACAATTCCTGATGTAATACTCACCACAATTTTATCCATATTGGGAAGAATATTTCCGTTTAGATACTTGATCAACTGCTCATATGCCCGGTCCAATCCGGTCTGCATATACTTGTTGATCCCTAATTTGTCAAAATTCAGAGATTCAATCCATTCCGATATCTCAAGATAATACCTCGGTGCTTCTGTTACAATCTTAACTAACGACGCATAAACCTGCGGTATCACAAGATAAAGACCACCCACTACTACTATCGTAAACAGAACCTCCGTACATAGGATACTCATACCTCTTGAAAAATTCCTCTGTTTTCTTTCTTTGTCTTTCCTGCGAAACAACGCTTTTGAAATAGGATAAAAACAATAATTTTCAAATAATTTGAGAATCGGATTTAGCAGATATGCCAGCAAACTCCCAATTATAATTGGCCACATGGTTCCCCTCACTACGGCTCTAAATTCCGAAAAACGTGCTTCATGTTCCAATGTATAATTAAATAAAATTGCCAGAATAATCACCACTAATGCAATCAATCCCACACGCAGGTACTTCTTTTCAATCTTCCACTTCAAACTGCATTCCTCCCAAAATTTGTTCTAAAATATTTTTTATTATAATTTATTATTTCCCTTCCGTCCATACAAAAAACGGGTAAAACGCAAAATTCTTGTAACCGTTTAGCCTTTGATTATCCCATACCTGTAGTTTTGCACATAAAAAGACCCGAACTTTACAAGTTCATACGTAAACCTGTTAAGCCCGGGTCCGTTTTTTACTGCTCTTTTACAACTTCTATTGCAGATTTCGCAAGACCTGCCATTCCTTGAATCTCAGACGGAATGATAATCTTTGTGGCTTTTCCATCTGCAGCTTTTCCGAACGCTTCTAAACTCTTTAACTGAATTACCTGTGCAGAAGGAGATGCATCATTTAATAAACGAATACCTTCTGCATTTGCCTTCTGAACCGAAAGAATTGACTGTGCCTGACCTTCTGCTTCACGAATCGTAGCTTCTTTTTTTGCCTCTGCCCTTAGAATTGCTGACTGCTTCTCCGCCTCTGCCTCTAAGATTACCGATTCCTTCTGACCTTCTGCACGAAGAATTGCTGATTTCTTCTCTCCTTCTGCAATCAGAATCTGCTCACGTCTTTCACGCTCTGCCTTCATCTGCTTCTCCATTGCATCCTGAATGGCAGCCGGTGGAATAATATTCTTAAGCTCTACACGGTTTACCTTGATTCCCCATGGATCCGTTGCCTCATCAAGGGTTGCCCTCATCTTTGTATTAATTGTTTCCCTTGATGTAAGTGTCTGATCTAACTCCAAATCACCAATGATATTACGAAGAGTGGTTGCTGTTAAATTCTCAATTGCCATAATCGGATTTTCAACACCATAGCAGAATAATTTAGGATCTGTAATCTGAAAAAATACAACGGTATCAATCCGCATTGTAACATTATCCTTCGTAATAACCGGCTGTGGTGCAAAATCTACAACCTGCTCTTTCAGTGTAACTCTTTTTGCAACCTTATCAATTAAAGGCATCTTTAAATGAAATCCAACTGACCACGTACCTGTATAAGTACCTAACCGTTCAATAACATAGGCATGTGCCTGCGGCACAATCCGAATACTGCTCAAAACAATGATAATCAAGATAAACAATAAAAATATTAAAAATCCAAATCCTGCTTCCATAACTCTCTCCTTTTCTCTCTCAACTTTTAATAACGCTTATTCTGTTTCTTTTTCCGTTTTTTCTTCTGCTGCTCTTTCAACAATCAGCTTAACACCCTGAATTTCAACAATCCTGACAATCTCTCCTTCCTGAATCATCACGGCATCATCACTGGTTCTTGCAGTCCACTCCATACCATTAATTTTTACCAGACCGGTTTCTTCCAGATTGTTAATCTTATAAAGTACACGTGCTGTCTGTCCTACCAGTGCCTCTGCATTTGTCTTCTCTGTCTTTGTATCTAAATGCTTCACTGCAAGAGGTCTTGTAAACATCAGCAAAATAACAGATACGATTACAAACAAAAGAATCTGTATTACAAGATTGGCCCCTAATAAGCCTGCAACTGCTGCCACAAATGCACCTCCGGCAAACCAGATTGTTGTAAGCCCTAATGTAATAATCTCTATGATAATAAAGATTGCAGCTAATAATAACCAGCATAATACTTCCATCATTTCATACCTCCCTTCTCACCTTGTAATCCATTCTGCCTTACAGAATCAATTACCCCTGATACTTTATTTTACTCCATTTTTATAAATTTCACAACTATCTTTTAGAATTTATTCTGAAATTCTGTCAAAACTACAGGCTGTTTACTAATGCAAAACCAAACTATTACAAAATCTTATTACCGTCCCTAATTAATATTCTTTCATGTACCTTTTCAAACAGTTCCAGTCTGACATAGGGAAGCGTATGAAAAGAATCCACCATATTGGCCAGTATAAATACCGTCCCCTTCGCAAATCCAAAATGTCTACCCAAGGGACCTTGTTCATATTGAATCTGCTGAATTTTACGATAGGGAATCCATGTGGTCACTTTACTAAAATTTCCAAGTTCCAGAGTCAGTATATCTTTTCCAATACCGACACCACAGGTACAAAAGTTCAAATATATTCTAACCAGATTCATTAACATAACACATATACATCCAAAAATTGCCAAAATACGGATCCACAATTGCGAAATGGGAATCATACGATTCGTTCCCACCAAAATAATTCCTGCTGTTAAAACCCCGTATAAAATGATATTTGCAGGCAATTCCGAAAAAACAGAAATTTTTTCTCTTCTCACAATCTCTGTCTCTTCCAATACGAATTCTGGAAGAAGAACAGATAATTTCCGGTACATATCTTCTTTCGTTTCTGAAAGCAACAGCATGGAATTTTCATTTTTCTCGTCTCCCACACCAATGCAGATCACTTTTACATACTGGCGTTTTAATAATCTGGAAAATGTAGTGGATATCACCTGTACTGCATTAATCTTATCGACAGCCAGCGTATACTGTCTCTTTTTTAATAAGCCATAATTTAAGTATATTTTGTTTTCTTTTCTTGTTGCCTGAAATCCATAATATACAAAAAAATCTTTCACCAGTCTTTGTAATACAGAAATAAAAATAACAGCAACCACTGCCACACTGCCTGTCAAATTGATCAGATGATCTACAACAATTGCTCCTGTCCGAAAGGAATGAATTCCTACAACAAATCCCAAAAGAATCCCTATGAAAGTCAACACAGATGCCACACTTGCCGTATAAAAACAATGAAGAACAATGTCTTTTACAGTATAATGGACATCACACGCCTCTAAGCCGCTCTCTGCTTCTACTTTCTCTTTTTCTTCCTTCATTCGAAGCATAAGCTGCTCTTTAAAATAGATGGCTTTGTTTTTTGATAAAACAATCTTTACATCGGTAGAGTCCGCTGTTGTTTTCGAATTCGTATCTAGCTTAATCTTATAGGTTCCTACTAAACGCTCAAACAGGTTCTGTTCCATATTAATATTGGAAATATTTTTCATTCCAATCGTATTGCTTTTGCGGTTTATGGTTCTTCTTTCAATTACAATTGCATCCTCTTCAATGGAAATCCATGTTTTTGCCCATCTTATACATTGAAACAAAACAACTAAGAGCAGCACTGCCAGCAGGATTGCTCCAACGATCAAAGCATCTGTGGCAGTCCCTTCCCTTTGAATCTTTGACCAGTCTACCTCAGCTAAATTACCAATCTGTGTCACGAAACACATTACAATAAACCAAAATGTACTTCCCAGATTTTCAAAAACAATACTAAAATGACATCTGAATCTATCTTGTTTCATTCCGTTCCTCCACAGTAATGGTATTGATCCTTTTCTTCAAATGCTGTGAAATCTGATCTGCCACCGCATCATCCAGATAAGAAACCTTAATATTGCTTCCTGCTGTAGTAGCAACCACCTCTTTTAATCCAAAAGCACGTAAAATAGGACCGCTCGAAACTTCTATTTTATGGAGACGTTCAATGGGAACAATTTCTGTTGTAACGATAATCAGACCTTTTCTTACCTCAAATTCCTCTTGTGTTAAAATATAGCGATATCTCTCATACCGTATTTTAGGTGCCACAAACAAATATAAAAAATATGCTCCAATCACACCATATAAAATGAAACTGACAGAATGCGGCCAATCCTCTTGAAATAGAATATTCAAAATAAGAATAGACACTGTAACAATTACAAACCCGATTGCCGTTTGCACATACATACAAATAAGTGCCTTTTTGTTCAATTTTTCGTATTTCATTCTCCTGCTACCTCTATATCAGTCTGTTATTTTCCATCATAAACAATCAAAGAATCCACATCATAATTCTTTAATTTTTCCCTGCCAGAAAGACCTGCAAGTTCCATAACAAACTGGATTTTTACAACCTCACCACCAAGACTTTCTATCATCTGGATAATTGCTTCAATGGTGCCCCCTGTTGCCACTAAATCATCTATGATGACAACCTTATCCCCTGGTCTGATCGCATCTTTGTGCATCTCCACAATTGCGGTTCCATACTCTAGTGCATATTCCTTTTCTATTGTCTCACATGGCAGTTTCCCTTTTTTGCGCACAGGCACAAAGCCTTTCCCTAACATATAAGCAACCGGCATACCAAAAATAAACCCTCGGGATTCCGGTCCTACCACAATATCAAACTCTACATCTTTTATACTTTCTATTATCCCGTCAATTGATTTTTTAAGACCTTCCGGACTTTGGATAATGGAAGTAATATCCCGAAAAATAATCCCCTGCTCCGGAAAATCCGGAATACTTCTTACATACTGGTCAATTCCACATCTGTCTTGCATAACGACCCCTCCTAAGCTTATCCTATTGTAATATTTACCGTTCTTCATCCGGCATGATTTGATGTTACAGACATTTCTGCCGGATTATTCCACAACATTTTAAGCATAGCACACATTGGTCTCCCTTGCAAGATTTTCGTTCGGATTGTTTCCGGCAGATGTAACAATTCAGTCTCGCACCAACAACCATCAAATCCTATCTGTTTCCCCTGTCATCATAATCCTCTAAAAAGTGATGTGTAATGCCATCCTTTTTATAACTGATCAGGGTATTTAAGTTTACATTCTCCACACTTTTAAAGATATTTCCCTCAATATGATCCGATATCTCCCTGAAATGTGCAATCAATTCTTTCATTTCCTCTCGCTTGGATTCCCCATTAGCATTTTTCGTATCTGTATACATCTCTGTAAAACGGCAGGCACATTGGATAAATTCCAGCTCATGAAACTGTGCCCACTTGATAATGGCCTCCTCTTTCACCAGATAAAGAGGGCGGATCAATTCCATGCCCGGATGATTCGTGCTGTGCAGTTTGGGCATCATAGTCTGCATCTGGGCCCCATATAGCATTCCCATCAATATGGTCTCAATCACATCATCAAAATGATGTCCCAATGCAATCTTATTACAGCCAAGCCGCTGTGCCTCTTTGTAAAGATACCCCCTTCTCATTCTCGCACAGAGATAGCAGGGGGAATCCGTAATATCTTCCACAGCAGAAAAAATCCTGCTTTCAAAAATATGAATGGGAATATTTAAAACTGCGGCATTTTCTTCTATCCGTTCGCGATTCTGTTTATTATAACCGGGATCCATCACAATAAACCGTAAATCAAATTCCATTTTCCCATGCTTCTTTATTTCCTGCATACATTTAGCCAGCAGCATGGAATCCTTACCGCCTGATATACATACCGCAATCCGGTCACCCTCTTTTATCAGTTCATATTCGTTTAATGCCCTTACAAAGGGTTTCCAGATAGATTTGCGGTATCGCTTGATAATACTTCTCTCAATCTCCACATGCTGCGGTATCTGTTTTGGCCTTGTCATTTCCGCCTGTGGTACTTCTCTTTTATCTGTTTCTGATTCTGTACAAAGTTCCCGCTTCTGGTTGCTTTTCCGTTGTGTAGTTTCTTCTATCATATGATGCTCTGTCTCCATTATTCTTTTCTCGGTGCCTATACCAGTGAGCTGATTGCCTGCTGACCGGAACACTGACCATCATATCACAATACACGGATTTTGAAAATGAACATCCGGTTATTTTTTATTATCTCCTTCTCACCTTCCGAATCAAGAGTGCCGCCGCAATCATCACCACTCCCGCTGCCAAAAGATAACTCTTTTCACCTATGCTGCTTCCTGAACTGAAACCAAAAAGCCAGAACTTCCCCAAATACTTTTTTCCGCTTCCCATGGATACGGTAAAATATAAAATCGGAATCATGTAGGCAAGTGCAATATTATCAATCACACTGTAAATCAAAAGTCCGATGCCGCCCATAAACACACAGTTTGCAATAGCCACAAAAAAACAGATCCCATAACGGAATTCACAATCTCCCAGTTTCAGGATATACAAAAACACCAGAAGAAGTCCGCTAAGACATATAAGTGCCTCTAAAATCCGGCAAATCCTGACACCGGTAATCGGCGTCTTTTTCGAGGCGATTAAATCCCTGACGTCCTTATTGGTATCGGGAATAAATAAAGGTATCAAAAGGATAACCCCCAAAAAGCCCAGATAAAATTCTATGATTTTTGCCACCTGCGGCTCTTCCAAATTATTGACACCCATGAGAAACGGAGCCGCCACACAAAGAAGTACTGCAATCACAAAGTGAAAAAATAAGTTATGCTTCCAGTTTATTTTTACGATTTCGTAATACCGTTCCAACACTTACAAACTCCCCTTTCCGTTTTTTGTTATAAACAATGACTGTAAACAAAATCAGCACCAGTGCAAATCCTGTATAAATTAAACGATTTTTCATCAGTTGTTCCTCCATATGCCGATATATTTCAAATGAGCCTACCGTATTAAATCTGGGAACCAGATTCCACCCGACACTTCCTACCAGATTCATTTGGGTTACAAAGATACTAAAAAACCACCATGCCGCCTGTACCAGAATCGCAATCGCACTGTCAGTCAGCTCAGTCAGGAAAAATCCTACGGAAAGACTGACTAAAATCATAGGCAACAGCCAAAAAACAATATGCTTTATAAAGGCAAACAGATCATATTCTACGTGTATACTCCTTGCATAATATACAGACTGCATCAGGGTAGAACAGCTGCATAAGATAACCGGAACCACGGTTACTATGATAGCCGCAAGATAACGGCTCAGTATGATCTTTGCTGAACCTGCCCTGCTCATAAAAAGAACCTGTTCCGCCTGTGCTTTCCGGTCTTTTAACGCTCTGGTCACTGCCAGAAAGACTGGCAGGATTGCCAACACGATTCCCATGTAATCACAAAACAGTCTGGCATAGGCATTGGTTACCTTATCATCTTTTAAAAGGCTCTCATATTCGTCCAATGCCTGTTCATAAGTCATTGGTACTGTCGTATATTCCAAATTACTTTTACTGTAATCGCTTCCTCCACCTAATAAATCATCCAGCGTCTGCATTTTTTCAGAAAATTCTTCCCATGTTAAATCTTCCCTTATTGTTACATCCATTGGAGGAAACTCTGACTCCATGATAGCTCTGTTTTCGGAAGCTGCCTGCTCTCTTACCTGTTCTGCTTCTTTTTCATACCTTTCATAGATATCCTTAAACTCCTGCTCTGTCAGACCGGTAATAGAAAGCAGTATATCTCTTACCTGCTCCTGTTCCTTATCATTTAATGTAACCCGTTTGTAAAAACCAATCGGATACGTCGTATATTCCCCTCTGTCATATTCGCTAATCAGCCCGTCTATTGTATCCTTCATAATCAAATCCTTATCTGCCGACCGGATCCAACCATAATTATCCCCTCCCGGTTCCGGTTTTTTCTTCACTTCAAGAGCTCCCATCTGGGAAATAAAATTCAAAACCAGTGCAATCAGAAAAATATAATAAGTAATGCTCTTTAAGTACTGGACACATTCCTTTTTTAACAGCGTTAAAAACATGATGCATCACCTCTTTCCCTGTACATCAGATACATATACGCATCTTCTACATTTACCTCGCATTCCCTGGCTCCCTCAAACAGATTCTGAACCGGATTTCTCAAAAGGAAGCGCACGGTTACATGGTTTCCCTGGGTTAACATCCCGGTCACTAGAAACTCCTGCTTTACCTTTTCCAATTCCATACGGGAAATATCGGCAGTATAAACATTGCCGTCTGCTATGGAAAGCAGCTCGGATACAGTTCCCTTATAAATAATCTCCCCTGCATCCATAATGGCAATGTTTTCACAGGTTGCCTCAATATCACCCACAATATGGGTCGATAATATGACAATCCTCTCCTCTGCCATCTCACAAAGCAGGTTACGGAATCTTACTCTTTCCTCCGGGTCTAATCCTGCGGTGGGTTCATCCACGATCAATACCTTCGGGTCATGTAAAATCGCCTGTGCAATCCCCAGCCTTCTCCGCATGCCGCCGGACATTGCTTTCACTTTTGTGCGATAATTGTTTTGTAAATTTACTCTTTCAAGCAGTTCCGGAATCCGTTTTTTTCTCACTGCTTTTGACAGACCGGACAGCACACCCAGATAATCCATTGCTTCATAGACACCCATATTGCCATACATAGAAAAGTCCTGTGGCAGATATCCCGTCATTTCCCTGATCTTACCTGCATTCCCGATTGGCACTCCGCACACGTCAATTTCTCCACTGCTTGCCGGCAGCAGGGTTGCAAGCACTTTCATCAGTGTCGTCTTTCCCGCACCGTTTCTCCCAAGCAGACCGAACATTCCCTGCGGTATTGTTAAATCAATATCCTTTAATGCCTGCTTGGAACCGTAAAACTTATTTACATCTTCTAACCATATTTCTGTTCCCATATATTCTCCTTATATTTATTATAAAGTAGTAGTTTTTATCATCCCTCTCCAAGGATTGTATCTAAAGAATACAACCCAATTCTCTATGTTTTCACTATAAATAAAAAAATTAAGGACTGTATTTTCTTAACAGCCCTTATTCATTAATGGATTTTGAATAAAATATAAAGTATAGATATCAAAGATTTACTAAATGTTAAAAAATAAGAATGGGTAAAATTCTATTTATCACCAAATGCATTATCAATATAATCCTTTACAAAATTGTCATTCACATAATTAATTACCATAAACCCCTGTGCATCGGAAAATACACATTTTTTTCCTTCAGCATTTTTATATGAAATCAACTTTGTTGTTTTTAGCAAATTCCAATCATGAACACCGCTTTTATATCCCAAATTATAAGAAAAGTCAACAGTATCTCCTTCATGAACCGAAATCCCATCAGCAATTGATGCTGCTTTACCATTTACAAAAACCTTTAAATTCTCAATTTCTAAATAGTCTAAAGCTTCAAAACCAGTAATAACACAGTCAGATTGTATTTCCAGACTCATACACTCTGCGTCCTCTTTCTCACTTGGTATTACCTGATAAAGTGCAGTTGTTCCGCCTGTATACACAAAATCAGATTTATTATCTATAACCTGTTCTCCCATATATCCCTTTGTATTGGAAAATTTCATATCTTCCATCACATAATTTATTGATGTACCGTTTATTAGCATATCCACCGAATCAATTGAAAAATCAGCTGGTTCATCCGTTGAAACCTTCACAGAAAGATTGGCAAAATAATAATACCAGCCATTATAAATCTCCCCTCCTGTCAGACTATTTACATTTATATCATATTCTCCTACTCCCGAAACATGGATTTCTTCAACCTTAAAGTCTGTAATCTCGACAGATGATATAATTGGTAGCTCATATGCCAGGGCACTGTCCTGTCTAGAAGTAAACATCGTATTATTTTTAATCAGACTGCCACCATATATTGTAATATCCTTTTCCTTCTTATCACAGCCAAAAAGAAAAAGTCCAAATAAGAGTAAAATAAAAGCAACGGCTTCTTTTTGAATTCTTTTTTTCATAACTTTCTCCTTAAGTTTAATTGTTATTTATTACTTTTCTGTTTAAATACTAATACAATGCTTCTTATTATGCAATATTTAAATTCACATCACATCTTTGAAAGATAAAATTATTTTTTGTGTCTGCCAATTTGAAAAACTATCATTTCTACATTTTATCTCAAATTTTTTGAAGTTATCTACATTACCATGCGGCATGTCTATATCCCCGCACATTTTTCTTCATATAATGCAATGTCACAAGGAATACTGCACATACCAGAATTCCATACCGGATATGAAACATCCTTATTTTCATCTCGTATTCTTCCTCGGCAAGTATCTGCTCATTTTGAACCTCATATCCCATTTTTGTAAGGTTTTCCAGTCTCAGACCATCCAAATCATACCGGGAAAACAACACTCTCACGGAATCTGCCTTATTAAGTCTTGTACCATTTTCCTCCGTACAGATCAATGCCGTTTCCTTCCCTGTTTTCTCCTTCAGCACAAGAAGTTTTGCTGAGTGAAAAGCCTGCGGCGGCATGTTTTCTTCCTCCGCACCCTCTTCTTCCTCCAGATACTGGATTTTATATTCTTCCCCATACTCCGTAATGTCCCCTTTTTCCAATGACACATTATTTTCCATAAACCCTGCCTGAATTTCTTTAAATGCCGCTTGGTTTATATAATACCGTTTTTCACTGCCAGATGCCGTAATACCATAAACCGTTTCTATATAGGACTTTGACAGCATCGTACAAGTCATCATGGTCTCCTGACCCTGGTATTTTACCGTTACCGGAATATCAAGACTCCGGCTCACTGCTGCCACATCCTCTTCCTGTGCCAATTCACTGATCTGTTCATTTGTAACCGTACTTTCACGTATCAGATGATATTCCACCGGAGACTGTACACTATGAAAGAGTGTTCCTGCATGATAAAGTACATTGATAAAAAATCCTGCCCCTGCAAGTATAAAAAAACACATCAGCTTTACCGTATCATTTTGTTTTCTCAACCTTAAAAATTCACGAATTTTCACCATTTTCTATCTCTTCCATATCCTTTTTTGCAGACTGGACATGCAGGAATTTTCTTGCAACCAGCACACCTGTCATTCCCAGCAGAGTCAATACAATCACTGCCATAATGACCCACCACTGCCCAGTATCATCGGGTATCTCTTCCTCTTTTTTTTCATTAAGCGGTGACATAATTGTGGTTTCAAAAACCTTCTCTTCACTCATTTCCTTTCCGGCCTCATCCTCATAATAAAAGGTAACGGTTCCCTGCGTCTTTCCATATAAGGAATCTCCTGAAAGACCATAAGCGGTAACCTCCATACTGCCAGACAAAGCACTTCCGGCCTCAATATCTCCGATAAATGCTGTCTGTTTCGCCGTTAAACCGTCTGCCTCCATTACTGCCCGCACATTATAAAGCTTGCCTCTTCCCAGATTCATTACCTGAGTTTGTAATTCTATTGTTTCTCCCATCTGTATTGCTTTCGGAACCGCAACAGGGTCTATCTCAATCTTAACCGGAAGCTCTGCCATTATTTTTATTGTTCCCTGTCCGGTAAAGGCATTTCCTTTACTATCTGCATAATCCAATGTGATAGGAACACTGTATTGTCCCTGCGGTGCAGATGAATGAATGCGGAATTTATAAGTCACTTCACAGGTTTTTTGTGTCTGAAGTTCCTCTACATAGACACTGTCCGACTTACTTATCATTTCTATCTGTTCAACCGAGGCAGCCGTTACCAGCATATTTTTCACGGTATCTGTTTTACTGGTATTCCTTAATGTAATCTTTACCGTAAAAGAATCCCCCGACTGAATAGTATCTTTTGAAAATGTATAAGAATCCACTATTACCTTTGGTGCAAACTGAGGATTTTCAGGTTCAGCTGTTGGAGAATCTACAGCAGTATCCATGTTACTTCCATCAGTAATCGTTACATAAACCGTAAAATCCTGACGAACTTCATTCCCCTGCTCATCCTGTGCAGAAACAGTAATGATGACCGGATATCCCCCATTATAACGGTTCTTCTTTAAATCCAGAGTGTAGGATATCAGATAGCATTCCTTTTCCTTTCCTTTGTCTCCAATTTTATGCTTCTTTAAACCGATATCTTTTTCATAATTTTTCTGCACAAAGGGAATATTTTCTGCCTCTCCCAGATTCACCGTCGATTTTACCCTGTCTCCCTTCAACTTTATATTTGCCAGCAAAGGCAGAACAATCACCGCTTTTCCCTTTTTTACTTTTGGAACATATCCTTTTGAATACGTTTTATCCATACCGGTATACCGATTCCTGTTATCAATATAAAAAACTGTCATATTACCGGAACCAGCTGCATCTGTCTCTTCTTCTCCGTCTTTTCCTTCTGCCTTTTCCTCCTGTGCCCGGATACCTGTTCCGTCCGTTTTACTTCCATAATCCTCCGGTCTATTCTCGGAAGTACTCTCCTGTTTTTTTAATTCTTCTGCAAATACTCTGTTACAAGGCAGATGGAATCCCGCCGCAATTAAAACTGCCAACAAAGCAACTCTCCTAAAATTTTTCCATTTTATCATTTTTGCCTCCATGAGTCAAGCAGACATGCCTGCA
>CAJUBR010000063.1 GCA_910584695.1 uncultured Lachnospiraceae bacterium | reverse complement strand
TCTCCTAAAATTTTTCCATTTTATCATTTTTGCCTCCATGAGTCAAGCAGACATACCTGCATATCTGCCTGACACTCAAATCAAGGTTGAAAGATTTTCCTTCAACCATCATTTCTTTACTAAATTTGCATTATATAAGCATTCATAAATCATTCGATGCTGCCAACATTAAATCCTGCACATGGTCACAAAGCTCTTCAATATCCTGTACATTATGGCTGGCAAGTAAAATGGCTTTTCCTTCCGCTTTCAATTCCTTTAACAGCATCCGCATCTCCACCACACCATACCGGTCAAGACCATTAAAGGGCTCATCCAAAACCAGCACCTTTGGATTTTCCATAATTGCCTGGGCAATCCCCAGCCTCTGGCGCATTCCAAGGGAATATTTTGTAACCGGTTTTTTCATATCGGGATCCAGTCCTACTTTCCGCAGGGCCTCCCGAATCTCCTTTTTCCCAATTCTTCCTTTTAAGGAAGCAAGAATTTTCAAATTCTTATAACCGCTTAGATTAGGAATAAAACCTGGTGTTTCAATAATGACACCCAGGTGGTCAGGAAAGTCAATTTCTTTTCCAATCTGCTTTCCGTTTACCAAAATGGTTCCCTTGTCACATTTCATAAATCCGCAGATACATTTCATCAGTACCGTCTTCCCGCTTCCGTTATTGCCTACTACACCGTAAATGCTTCCCGATGGGATGGATAAACTGATATTCTTTAACACTCGTTCCTTCCCAAAGGATTTATATACATTTTTAACCTCAATTCCGGCATGCTCGTCCATTCTCTGACTTCTCCTTTCATGTTCTTCCTTCTATCTCATCTGTGTCCCTGTAAACTGGAAGGAATAATTTTTTATTTTTATAAGGGACAAGACAAAAAAGGCAATGCTGACCACTAAAAAAAATAAATACGAGTTTTCAAGCCTTGGCAGATTATCATAGCCAAAGTTATGCATATAATACGTTGCATGATTAAGAGGCGACAGCCAGCCAAATATAATATTTGCATACCGCATCCGCTCAAAGGAAATTCCAAACCATTGTGCCACGATATCCGGATTCAGTATCATTCCAAATCCGGTAAAGACCACACCGCCGATCATGCCTCCGTTCGTTTTGCAAAGATTCAGGAATAAAATGATACTAGCCATGCTGACAGCATATCCGGTCATCAGAAAAAAAATATGCATGGTACACTGATACGGAAATGTAAGTTCCAATACCTTGACAAATGCCGGAACGGCAATCTGCTCTCCGATATTAGAATATCCCATCACGGCTGCCGTATCACTCCACATATTTGCCGGAAATGCCCTTTGTGCCGACAAAACAACCGTTGAGCCAAAAATAAAAAGCATAAAAACAAAAGTCGCCATAATCAAATATACGATCTGACCAAGCATCCATACTTTTCTGTCTGTCCGTACCATAAAATATGGTACTTCACAGGAAAGATTGGGCATATCTGCAAAGAGCAGCAATAGCAGCAGGGATATGATCAGTACTGACTGGGAATCCCCAAATGTCCATATAAAAGTCTCCATCCCTTGCAAATACGTATCATGCGTCTTGGCAAACTGCATTACTTTATCCGATAACAGAAAACAAAATACAAATGCCAGCAAAAAACACATGATCATCTGTGGATTTTTATGCCATCTCCTAAAATTAGAAAGTGCTGTATATACAATCTGTTTTATCTTATACACGCTCAATGCACCTCCTAAGAACCTCATAATAAAAAATACCAGTAATCACAATCATACTTCCACACATAAGGATAATCCCCATATTTCCAAACATCCATGTGTGAGTGGGTGCAAACCATTCCACCGGATGCAGACAGTACAACGAAACGAAATACCTCTCATACAGGATAACCAATGCATGAAATAATACAAAAGAACCACCATAAGCCACATATCTGCTGTTAGATGCTGCCGCTAATGTAGCAGCCACGACTGCCCAGAACATTCCCGAAAGAAACACCAGAAATACATCTATAGAAATTTCTTCCTGAGATTTACTATACAGATAGAACAGACATGCTATGCCTGTCAATGCCCCTCCACTGATACCACAGGAAAAAAATTTTCCTAATATGTATGCATTTCTTCCACACCGGGGCAGATATTCTTTTAGATATCCGCTTTGATACTCATTGATCCATGCTGTAGAATATGGTACTGACGCCAATACCGGAACACTGATTCGGAACAAATCCGAATCAGGTCCTGACTGAAACAGGATCACACACTCTAACAACAGTCCTGCCCAAAAATTCAAACCGCCAAATGCCCGTTTCAAATCCGTCTCAAAACTATTCATCTCTAATATCCCAGACGTCTGTTAATCACTGTTCCGTCAATTGCATTAATTGACAAAATATTACCGGCTTCTTCTCGTCCGTATTCACTCGTAATCCTGCCTTCAAAATCCCAGACAGGAACAACCAGCCCTGTATCAAAACTATCCTTTTCACTGATTCTGGTATAAACCAGTTTAACATCCGTTACTTCAATCAATACATTTCCTTCCTCCACTGCATTCTCAATTACCACCATCTGTTCAAAGGTATCTTTTATATCCTGAAACGATTTAATACCGGTTTTTTCCACCACCGTTTCATCTACTGAAAGAGGCGTGAGATAACGGAAATCCACGATACCGTTGTCATTGACTGCAACAACAACCGCTTCATTTCCCCATGCCTTTTTTGTATATTCATCTCCCTTCCACTCATCAACAAATTTTAATCCGGCTGAATTATCAACAAATACACCATCCATATTTCTCATATACAAAAATTTGTAAACATCCCGATAATAATCATTTTCCTCACCGACCAGCTGCGAATATATTCCACTCTCACAGCACTTATAATCCGTAAGGTTTAACTTCTGCATTAATTCATCTGCCTGCCCTCTGGCGGCTTCCTCAGATAAAGTAAGAGGCTCCTTGTCAGCCAATTCCGGATTTTTTTCCAGTCCAACCCCTGCCTCTACAAAATCCGGTGCTTCCCCTTCTTTTTTTAATACCGAAAACTTCATATCATCTTCCACAAATGCAGAAGATATCATGCCATACCCATATTGGCTATTCATATAGCGCAGACAATTTCCGTAATCACCGCTGTTTTGTACAAACAATGCATGGTAGCTGCCATCTTTTGCATCGCTTATTCCGTAATAGACTTCCGCATCCGGATGTATGCTGTGCTCCCATTCATAAAAATTATCTTTCGGATACTTTTTGTACAATTCCTGAATAGGATAAATCTTATTATCGGAAGGGTAATCTGTTAACTTCACATCATCCACCGCAGTTTCATATTCTGCTTCCAATTCCTGTAGTCTCTGTTCATATTCCGACTTATACTGCTGCACACCTTCTTCATCCAAACCGTCTTTCCCCGCCTTAAGACCGGCAATCATATCTTTTTCTTCCTGTATCTCCTTTGCGATTACCGATTTTGTCCTTGTCTCTTTTATCCTTCCCTCATAGTAGGAAACATCTGCCGTCAGTGCATTTCTTACATTATCCAGAAATTCCTGGCTGATCTTTTTCTGACGGACTCGGTAAACGGACAGCTTATCCACCTCCGGCACCTGCACTCTGGCATTTACATCCACCTTTACCCTCAAGGAATCATCCTGAATCTGTGTCTGATAGGTTTCATAATTTCCTTCTACTTCTTTTAACACATCATGATACGATGCAGCTCCCTCTCCGGTATTTTCTGCCTGTTCTAACATCTTATCCAGATTCTTTTCCTTTACCACCGGATTTTCTGGACTGCCGGCACATCCTGTCAAAGAAAGCATCATAACTCCTGCTAACAAAAATACAACACTCTTTTTCTTCATTTTTATCATCTCCTCATTTTTCCATACAAAAAAGCGTTCACGCTGATCTTATCTTAGCATAAACGCTTTCATCAAGTATTCATCATTATTTAAACAAATTGTAAAATTATGCGTGTTCCTTTTCCCACTGTACTTTCTATCTCAAACTGGCAATCATGTCTTTTTAAAATCATTGCAGTGATTGCAAGTCCCAGTCCCGCACCACCGCTCTTCCGGCTTCTGGACTTATCGATCATATAAAATGGTTCCAGAATTTTTTCCTGTTCTTCTTTTGGAATCCCTTTTCCAAAATCCTGAACGGTTATAGAATATTCACCGGCTGTCAGCAAAATCCTGTTTCCCTGCCTGCTCGCCTTAATCGCATTATCAATGAGATTTACCAGTACCTCTACAAAAAGGTCTCTGTCTACCAAAAACATCTGTCCGTTCTCATAGCATTCAAGTTCTATATCTGCTTCCTTTAATTTTCCACTGCATACTGCCTGTACATTAGAAAATAACTCTTTTGCCGATATCGGACTTTTCACAATATCTTCCTCTTTCTCTAACAGCAAAAGATTCATCATTTTTTTTGAAAGCCGTTCCAGACGACAGCTTTCTTCATAGATAAAAGAAAGTGCTTCCTCTTTATCTTCTTCTGGCAGTTTTACGGTCAGAAGTGTCTTGGCATAACCGGAAATTGCTGTCAGCGGTGTCTTTAACTCATGGGTCAGATTTCCCATAAAAAGTGTTTTTCTTTTCTCTGATTCCTCCAAACTGTGGGTGCGGATTTCTACTGCTTCTGCCATCCGGTTAAAATTATCACTTAATTCTCCGATTTCATCTCTTTGCTTAACCATAATTCTCTGATTATAATTTCCACATGCAATCTGCTTTGCGGAAGCATTCAGTTCCTGCAGGGGAGAAAGCACCTTATTCATCATAGCAGATAACACCACATATGCCAGCATGGAAATAAAAAAAATAAGCACTACTAATCCAATGCCAATTAGATTAATCCGATCCTGCACATAAGTAATATCTGCCAGCATATAAATCTGATATTCCGGATAACTATTATTCTGACTCCGATACACTCCAAAATACTGCTTTCCCCATTTAAGTTCAGCCTGCTCCAGATTATCTGATACATTCTGATAATCTGCCTGCTCCAAGTGCCTGCTTTCAAATATTGTATCATTATAAATAGCTGTCTTTTCTCCGGTATCGTTTATATAAAAACAGGCTAACATCCCCCCTCCTGCTTTTGTTGCCGTATCTTTTATAATATATTCCATCACATTACGGTCTATTTTTCCGCTATCTAACTGTAGGTTAACTATCCTACCCTTGATATCTGCAAAACAATCTGCCGCCCTTTGAACCCCCTGCCCCATTGCTGTATCCAGATATCCCGCCCGCATCGTGTAAAAAGCTGCCATGCTGCAGATAACAGATACAAACAAAACGACAAGGCTGCAAATCAGGATAATTTTTGTCTTTAACCGCATAGCATTAATCCTCCAACCTATAACCCATTTTGGAGATTGTCTTAATGTTATCATTTAAGGATAACTTTTTACGCAGCTGTCCGATATGCACATCTACAGTCCTTGTCTCCCCTACATAGTCCAATCCCCACACCATACGTAAAAGCTCCTCTCTTGAAATTGCTATATTTTTATTCTTTGCAAGAACACCTAACAGTTCAAATTCCATTGGCTTTAAGGAAATCTCTTCACCATTTTTTCTTACAGAATGCTCTAAAAAATTAATCTCTAAATCCAGTACTTTAATGACATTACTGAGTTTTTGGGACCTCTCCAGTACTTTTTCCATACGCACCATGAGCTCTAGCATCTCAAACGGTTTTACAATATAATCCTCCGCTCCATCCCGGAGCCCCTGTACTTTGGAACCGATATCATCCTTTGCTGTCAGAAAGATAGCCGGTATCCCATAAGATTTTACCACTTCCAAAAGTGCAAAGCCGTCCATACCCGGAAGCATGATATCTAAAAGTGCGATATCGTAATCATGTTCTTCCTCTAACGCTTTTGCTGCTTTATCTCCGTCATGAAACATAACCGTATCATAATTTGCAACCTTAAGATTCATATTAATCATTTTAGCAATGGAAATTTCATCTTCCACGATCAGTACCCGGTTTTTTGACATAGTATACTCCTTATCCGTTATTCCCTTTTCCTGCATTATAGAAACCGCAGTCCATAAAGTCAACCATGTTTATCCCTCATCCCACAAAAAACTCTGCACAGACAATCGCACCGCCATCTATACTGTTAGAAAAACTTAAACTCCCACCATGCTTTTTACAAAGAATCTTACAGATAGTAAGTCCCAGCCCGAAATGGATATCCTGCTTTTCGTTTTCTGTCTCATCCCCATTCCACTGATCCTCACATTCCTTCGTTTTATCTGAATAATACGGACTGTCGGCTTTATAAAGCTCCTCCTTTGTCATCCCCCTGCCATCATCCTTCACATACAAAAAAAGCCTGTTCTCCTGCTGTTCGGCTAATATTTCTATTTTTTTCTCCCCATACCGCAGAGCATTGGATAACAGATTTCCCAATACCTCCAGTATTATATTTTCATCACAGCAAATCTCTCTTTTCTTAAACTGCGTCATAACGGAAATCACAAGGAAACTCCCGCTTTCCATCCCCGCTGCGAGATTTCTGATATCCTTTTCCAAATCACAGCCAAAGACCGCTTTTTTTCTGACCTCCAGCACCTCAAAACTGTCTATCTTTTTCATGGTTTCCGAAAATGTTTTCAATCTTATGGTCTCTCCACGGATAGCAGAGAGAATCTCCATTATTTTTTCCTCACTCATCTTCCCTTTCGGATAATATTCTGTCAGCATATCCACATAACCGGCAATAACAGTCAAAGGTGTCCTTAAATCATGGGCAAATGCTGCATTAATTTTTCTTTGTTCTTCTAACAGTTCCCACATATTCTTCTGATTCTCTACAACTGCTTTGCGCATCGTATCCATGACTTTGCAGATATCCCCCATCTCATCATTACTGTCATAAAAACAGGAATAACTCAAATCGTTCCGTTTTATGGACTCCATTTCTGCCCTTAACAAAGACATCGGCTCCCGCAGTTTGTTTTTGTAATACAATACCGATACCAGAAAAATAGCTGCTGCTGAATAAACCGGAATACACAATACGATAATGCCATCTAAAACATGCCATAATATCTCGTCACTTTTCTTAAGATAAATTGTACTGGAAAAATCCGTGACTCTGATACCTCCTTGATTTTCAAAATATAATACAAAAGCCCCTTCCCCTGCATACCTATAATCATCCCCTACTTCATTTACTGTCTTAATTGTATCTTTCCAGTTCATACATATCTCCCATGTAATGCCACTCGCTGCTATCACTAAAAATATTGCAATTATCATGTATGCCATCATTGCCTTTTGAAGGGAAAAATTCCTTATTTTCCCCTTCCATTTTACAAACAGTTCTTCTACCCAATCCATCTGTACCCTACTCCCCAGACCGTTTCTACCATTGCTTCATCAGAATATTTCTTAAGTTTCTGCCGGATTCTTCTGATATGTTCTGTAATAATGCTGCTCTCTCCGTCTTTGTCAAAACCCCAGAGACGTTCATATATCATCTCCTTGGTAAATACCTGATTTTTATGCTGACTTAAAAATTCCACAATTTCATATTCTGTTTTCGTCAGATGAATCACTTCTTCTCCAAAAAGCACCTGCTTGCCGGAATAGGAAATTGTAAATACGCCGCTAAACCCTACCCGTTCCGATTCATTTATTCTTCTCTGTCTCCTCAAATGGGCAGCTACCCGCTCCTTCAGTTCTGTCATGCTAAACGGCTTTTCTATATAATCGTCACCTCCGACACGAAAGCCTTTTACCTTATCCTCCTCGTCCACTCTTGCACTCAGAAATAAAATAGGACAGTTCACATATTCCCGGATTCTTTTACATACTTCATACCCATCCAGTTTCGGCATATTGACATCCAATAAAATAATATCCGGTCCTGCGTTTTCCTTTAAATCCAGAAAATCCTCCGAAAAACCGTTTTCCTTCTTTCCCATCAACACTGAAACCTTATCTAATGCTTCCTGTCCGTCTTTTGCTGTATATACCAGATATCCCTCCAGGGTAAAAATCTGTTTTAACATTTTGCGGATTTCCACCTCATCATCTACAATTAAAACCGATGTTTCCATATATGCCTCCCAATTTGATAACTAATTTAAATATACATATTATACTACAAATATCTATATTTTCCCTACGCAAAAGAAAGCGTTCGCTTTTCTTATTCCCGCGAGCAATGAGTCAAGCGGATATGCCCGCATATCCATTTGACGAATGCCGCGAGGGTCAAATACCCCGCAGCTCTGCTGCGGGGTTATTGACTTGTCATTAGCCTATGCGTGAATCCAAGCATTCCCTGCCAGACTGCCACAACTGCCATACAGAACAAAAAATATCCCACCCGATACCCGCGTTCTCCGGTAATTCCCAAAATCCAAATTAATGGAGAACCATGAGAAGGATTATCCAGAAACCAGAAATTGGTCTCAAGTATTCCATTGATCCAATGAATGACAAAAAAACCTGCCACACCAAATACCACCGGCATCCAAAAATCTTTCCAGTCCGGTATTATTCTGCCTGACGCGATCAGCCAGATTCCGAAAACAACGATCAGCCCATGGGAAAAAAATCCATGAATATGCATATAATTAAAAAACGGATATGCATCCCAGTTGGGAAAAAGGAGTGCCCCCAATGCTCCGGGAACACAGAGCAAAACATAGATTACACCCCAAAAACGATTCTTTGTCCAAATATAAATCACTGCAATCCAAAGAGCCATACTGCACAAATGAAATGGTAAAAATCCTCTATCAAAATGTCCGGTAATCATAAGCACTGCATCCCGGTAAACAGCAATCACGGGAAAAAGAATCCCCATAATATGGTCGATTTTTCTTTGTACTGCCCCTTCCTGTTTTTGATACCAGTGTGCCGACACTCCTATCAAAATGGCAATACAAAAAAGCCATGTCAGATGACACGGACCAAAAAGTGTAAAACCACTGCCTGCCGGATATTCTGTTTCAAACATAAAAAAGTCTTTCATAGTATGGTAAGATGCATCCTTTCTTAATAGAAAAGTCTATCCTCTTTTCATCTATTTTAAACAGAATCTGATTTTCCTTTGTATTTTATAAATTGATTATACATAATTTACGCTTATCCGTATATGGAAAAAGAGACCGCCATACCAAAAATCTATTAGCATGACAGCCTCTATAAACCTTTTGGACAAAATTTTTCCTATAGCATATTATCTACTGCTGCTCCCTTTAAATCCTCCTGCAAAAGTTTCATTTTATCCAGTAAATCTTTCATTTCCTGACTCATCCTGGCAGATTCGTCTACACTTTGATCAACATCCTTTAAGCCGGCATCATAAGCCTGCTCCTGAAGTTTTGTCTGACGCCTGGATTTTGCTTTCATCTCTAATTCTACGACCCGTTCCTGTGCATTTTCTTCTGCCTTTTGCAGGCTGATCTCCTGCTCTAACTTTTTTGCCTCCTGCAAAGCCTTCTTTTCTTCTTCCTCCTGCTTTGCTTCCTGCTTTTTCTTTTGTTCCTCCTTTGCTTCCTCTGCTTTTTCTTCAATGTACTCTATTGCCTCGTTATAAAGACCTCCGATCATTTCCTTTCTGGCAGCCTCTAGCTGCTTCTCTGCTTGTCGTTTCACACCAACCATCGGATTTTCTTTCAAACGCTGCATTTTCGCCGCCTTATATTCCGATTCTTCCACGCTGATTTCCTTCTGGTTGTCTTTTATAGCTGAAGTGATTTCATCTGCATCTTTATCAAGGGCAAGTACTCTTTCCTGATATTCTGTCAGACCTTTTTCCTGTATCTTTTCATACCGTTCTTTTTCCTCAGCAGTCAGATTATCTTTTGCAAAAGGGTCTTTTGCATTTTTTATTTTACGTACCAGTTCCAGATCTCTTTGCTCCTCACTATCTGCCGTAATACCATATTCCTTCATCAGTTTGTCCTGTGTATCCTGAATATCTTTCAACTGTTTTGTTGATTCTGCATTCTCCTTCTTTAAGGCTTCCATATGGCTAAGCCGGCTGCCTTGTTCCGCATCCGTCTTCCAATCCGATTGAAAGACATCTGAAATCATTTTCATTGCCTCTCTTTGTGCCTTTTGCTTTTTTGCCAGAATCGAATCCTTCCCCATATTCAAATTACCTGCAAATACTGTTCTGCTCTTGTTTTGCTTAATATTCCCTCGTGCACTCTGTCTTTTTGCACTGTTTTCATTTGTCACAAACAGATTCTGACTGTTTACAGAAATTCCTTTTATTGCACCCATATCCGCTTCCTCCCTGATCTAAATCTACAACATCCCTGCTCTATTCTTCCTTTTCGTATTGAGCAAAAGAATCATTACAGGCAGCCGTTTTTATCTTTATTATATAATATCGGAAAAATAAACGGATTCCTTTAGCAGTTCCGCAAACAGACTATTTTCCCTTTACAATCTACTGTACCTGATGTTTCTTAAATGACCTTCCGATAAATGGGAGAAGAACAGCCGTAAGCAGAATATAGGTCACATACCGCATATTGATGCAATCCAAGATCAGACTGCCGAACCGGTAAGAGGTTAGATATCCTAATTCCGTTAAACTCGCCACATTATAGGGAAGCAGATATAAAATATGATTATATATACCATTTTCCGTACTTTGCCTCATGAACATCCCAATAAAAAAGAATAACATCATAATTGCCAGTACAGGAAGCCCTCCCTTCATCCTTGCAGATAAGAAAAGCGTAACTGCAATCATAGCAAAAGCAAGTACAAAATTTACACCGGTACATATGAGTACTGACTGAACATAAGTAAAGGGATACGGGCTGTCTATATTAAAATTCTGAATCACCAGATTACCCCCGTCAAATCCGTTACATAAAAGAATAATTAAATACATCAAAAAAGTTGTTAAAATTACAAATATTCCGCCAAACAGAAACGCTGCAAGATTCTTTGCCGCAATCACCTTTGACTTTCCATATTTAGTAGTCAAAATAATATGATCCGCATGACTTTCATATTCCCCTGCGTATACTCCTGCCATCATAATAAATAAACTAATTAACGGAATCGTAAAAAATCCCATCATATCCAGTATCTGCTCCCAGCCTTCTGCATAACCATAAATAAATGGCTTCTTTGTTTTTTTATCTTTTTCCAGCCAGAATTTCTGTTCTGCTTCACTATACTCCCAGTCACTGCTTCCCGATGCAAGCATCTCTTTTAACCGGTGGGTTCTGGCTTCATAAAATGGTTCCTCTTCTCCTGTCAGATCTGTCAAATTTCCTCCCCAAGTATTCTCCCATGGAGCATCATAGTTGTGTGCAATCATATATAAGATATCTCTTTTTACCGAATAATAACTATAATTTATTGCATCCACAAAATGCCAGTCTCCTTCTTCTTCTATTATGTTTTCAGGATTGCTTTTCACCTCCATAAACTCCATAACCAGTTCCTTTGCCCTTTCATTCGTCAATGGACCTTCTAATTCTTTTGTCATTTCTTTTTTACATTTTATGGCATCCAGCCCTTTTAGCCTGTTCCCTTCTTTATCCCAAGTCCATGTCTGTAAGGCATTCACCATCGCAAAAATGACCATCATGGCACAGGTTCCCCAAAAAATAATTAAATTTATCTTTTTTTTATATAACTTTACAAATTCAAATTTTATTAGTGCTCCCATTTGTTATTCCTCCTGATTCTCTTTTAACCGTTATCCCTCTTTAAACTCATACAAATATAAATCCTCCAAGGTTGGCACAACATGCTCTGCCATATCCATTGGTGCTTCGTCACTTACGATACGGAGCTCTACTTTGTCTTCTATATGTCTTAAATTGATGATATTATATTCCCGGCATAAGGCATCCGCACTCTCTCCATCCGTTATCACCCGCCATACCTTATCCGAAATAGTATCCACAAGCTCTGTCACGGTTCCTCTTGCAATCATTGTGCCATTTTTCATCACCAGTATTTCATCTGCAATATATTCTACATCCGATACAATGTGCGTGGATAATAACACCATTCGTTCACTGGCAAAATCTGATATCAGATTCCGGAACCGGACACGCTCTTTTGGATCCAGTCCCGCAGTCGGTTCGTCGAATACCAGAATCTTCGGATCATTCATCACCGCCTGGGCAATCCCTAACCGCTGCTTCATACCTCCGGAAAAGGTTTTAATCTTTTTGTTGGCAACCTCCTTAAGCCCCACCATTTCCAACAGTTCATCTGCTCTTTCTCTGGCATATACCGGAGAAAGTCCCTTTAATGCTCCAATATACAGCATAAACTCCCGTGCCTTAAAATCCGGATAATATCCGAAATCCTGTGGAAGATAGCCTAATTGCTCCCTAAATACTTCTCCCATATCCAGATTATTCATCCCATCCAGTTTAATCTCTCCGGAGGTTGGATCTAAAATACCACACAACATGCGCATCAGTGTTGTTTTCCCTGCCCCATTTGCTCCAAGCAGACCATATACCCCTGTTCCGAATTTTGCATTTAATTTATCTACTGCAATTTTATTTCCGTATTGTTTTGTTAGTCTCTCAATTGATAATTCCATATTTTCCTCCTTTACTTATAACCAGCCTTGCCAGACAGGATTGACTGTCTGACGGTTAGCCTTCTGTCATCCACAGATCTTGTCTATGTGCTATATTCTTAAAAAGCTCCTTTATACTCTTTACCAGCAAAAACAAAGAAACAACATATGCCAGCAGCCAGATATCCTGATAACTGCTGCTATAAATAAGCGGCTTGTACTGTGGAATAACGATAAAACAGACACATACAAATATCGTATAGGAAAGTGCCTGATACGCATACGTTCCCTTTCCGGAATATTTCAATAAATAAAGCATTCCCATCACTGTAATATTAAATGGTACCAGACTATACAGTAAAATCCCAAACAGGCTTTCTTTCAGGCAGGAGTTTAAAAAAAGAATCCAGCCGCACATCATCACAAAATCTGTTATTCCCAGAATACATAATCTGGACAAGATCAACTTTTTTAAAGAATGTTTTGTTGCCAGTTCAATCTCTAACATACTCTTATTACATACCCTTGCCAGTTCCTCAATATGAAACACCAAAAACAATGGTGTCATTACCGACAGCAGGGAAAGCTGCATATAATCCACATACTTTGACCAGAGCATCACCATAAATACCACTAATACCAAAAGCTGTCCAAGCCATGTACGGGGTTTGATAAAGCGAAGCTGTCCAAGTATAAACTGTCTGTCTGTCATTTGGTATGGTACCTTTAATTCCTGCAATTGCTTTTGGCACTGTTCCTTTCTTTTCTGATCCGGCAAAGGAATCTGATAACACTCCAATTCCCTCTTTAAATCCATTTCCTGTCTCTTCATATACCGGCCTCCTTTCCCAATTCATGGTCATTTTGCAAATACTCCAGCAGCAACTCCTGTCCCCTTTTTAAATGATATTTGGTTGTTGACAATTTCAGGTTCCGTATTTTTGCAATATCCTTTATCTTACGATCCTGATAGAACCTAAGATAAATAATCTCTCTTTCCAGCTCCGGCAGTCTGTCTAATGCTTCTTTCACAACCAGTGCCTGCTCAGATTGTATAAATCCCGTTTCCTCTACCGGAAGTTCCATTTCACAAAGAGGAAGATTTTTATTTTTCTTATAAAAATCCCTGCATAGATTACCTGCAATTACATACAGATAATTCTCAAATTTTCCATAATGCCGGTAATCCTCTATATGTTTCAATACCCGCAAAAACACTTCCTGTGTTAAATCCTCTGCCGTCTCCTTATGTGTCACATGGCGGTAACAAAAACCATACACCTTGTCATAATACTGCTCAAAGACTAGATTCACACTTTTTTTGTCACCCATTTTCAATTTTCGAATAAGTCTGTTGTTTTCCACAGTATACTCTCAGATAACGAAGCCTTGATTCCGTTATCTTTTCCTTTCTGATTTTACAAGGAACCATACTGCCTGCGGCAATTTCTGTCCCTTCCTGAAACGTTTCATCTATTATAACGATTTAAGTTGAAAAAAAGTCAAACATGACAGAAAAAAAGCAGAAACTATTTTTTCTTAAAGTTTCCGCTTTCCTTCTAAAACATTCAAATGTTATATTTTCATAGTAAGACTGCCGATATAACGTCCTGCATTCCTTACATCTCAATCACATAAGCACTCTTTGCCGGTACCTGAAGCTTTATATTCCCTTCCTGCTCCTGATATCCTAATTCACTGCCAAATATCTCCTTAGGATGTCCTGCACACTTTCTTCCAAAAATATCAAATGGCAACGTAATCTGTTCTGTTTTATCTTCCATGGAACAAACTATATAAAATAACTGTTTTTCCGTAAATCTGGCAAATGCAAAAATCTTTCCTTCTTCCCATAAGATTCGAAATCCGCCTTCATAAAATGCCTCGTTTTCCCGTTTCATATGTGCAAGCGTATGATAGCATTGATACGGTTTTCCCTCTTTGAAATCCTTATCCCACGGCATTGAATAACGGCATCCTTCTGTATCCTCCAAACGCCCATCAATACCCGCTTCGTCTCCGTAATAAATACTTGCCGTTCCGGGCAGCGTAAAGAGCAGTACATCCGCTATTTTTACTTCCTCCCATGAAATTTTCGGATTATTATGAAGTCTTGACGTATCATGGCTGCCAAGCAGATTAAACTGCACTTGCTGCAGTTGAAACGGAATCTTAAATAAATGCTGGCGGATACGGTTTGCAAGAGCCTTTGCACTCTGATTCGGATTTGTATGGTGAATCACTTCTTCTTTGGCAAGAAACAAATCCCATTCTCCCACAAATTCCCGGACCGGTCTGGCACAGCCAAAATAGTTCATTGGAGTATCCCATTCCCCTCCCTGTAAAAATTCTCCGCAGTCTCCCCATTCTTCTGCAACCACATAGGCTTCTTCCTTTGTGTCCTTAATACTCTTTGCAATTTCTGGCCATACTTCATGATGTAATTGGACCTCATCATTTCTCGCCATGACATCCGCCACATCAAACCGCCATCCATCTATATTAAATGGCGGTTTCAGCCATTTTTTTACAACAGAATCCTCACCCTTATATAAAATTTCCTTAAGGGCTTCCGAGGTATAATTGAGTGTCGGAAGGGTATCCACATCAAACCATGCCTTATAATCGTTATTCTCTCCAAAGAAATAATATTGCCTTTCTAAGGCATCCGGATTATGATAAGCACCAATGCTCTTGTCAAAAAACTCCCCATCTTTATTAAACCATTTATGGGCACTTCCCGTATGATTAATGGATACATCTAAAATAATACGCATATCATTTTTATGCAGTTCCTCCACTAATTCCTGCAAAGCCCTGTCTCCGCCGAAGTGAGGATCTACCGTAAAATAATCAAGGCAGTCATATTTATGTACCGTTGCCGCATAGAAAATAGGATTCAAATATAATGCCGTCACTCCCAATTCCTTCAGATAAGGAATCTTTTTCCTGATTCCCTCTAAATCCCCGCCATAAAAATCAAGACAGTATGTTTCATCATAAGGTGCCGGAACTGTATTCCAGTCTTTCACCTGTATCGTATCATGCCCATCAAACTGATATTCCCCGTCTTTTACACGGTTTGCAGGATTCCCATTACAAAACCGTTCCGGAAAAATCTGGTAAAATACCGCCCCTTTTACCCATGCAGGCTGCCGGTAACCATATACAATCCGAAAATCATAAGTCTCATCCGGCATATATTCCTGTATGCCTGCCTGATTATAATAGTAAATCATCTCATTTGCCACAATAAAAAAATGGTAATGCAGACTGTCCTCTTTGTTGCTGACCTTTGCAAAATAATACACCAGTCCGTTTTTTTCTTCACCGCGTTCCATATGAATCCGTTCTTCACCACCATTGATTCTTGTTCGAAGCATTACTGCTTTCACCGGGGCATCTGCAAAAAAACGGATGGAAACTGTAACCTCTTCACCCTTTTTCGGCAATACTGGCTGTACAAATAATTTACTTCCATCTGAATATACACTTTCTAACCAATTTGTCTTCATGATCATACTCCTTTCTGCTTTGCCATATCCTGCACCAACAATTTTTTACTATTGTAACAGATACGGGAATATTTTTCCATAATACTTATTTTTATCTATTTTTATGTATATTTTCTTTTATCTGCAT
>CAJUBR010000062.1 GCA_910584695.1 uncultured Lachnospiraceae bacterium | reverse complement strand
AAGATATTCTGATGAACAATACAACAAATGGAATTTTAAATGTACCAAAGGAATATGGAATGTTTATATCATTATAGGAAATGACAAATTCCGATTTGTTAAAGGGTTTGGGATTTCCTAACAGGCGAAAATGCGGTGCATTTTATGGAAAGGATACCCTTTTCCTATGCTTGCTCCAAAACTTATTCCTGTTATTGATAACAATAGTAAAAATAATTGTCAATTAAAAGAAAAGACAGTATAATTAAAGAAAAATAACAAGTAAAAAGGAGAATGAAGAGGGCAGGCATAGCGATTGACGGACCGGCAGGTGCAGGAAAGAGCACGATTGCAAAGAAAGTGGCAAAGAAATTGAATTATATATATGTAGATACCGGGGCAATGTACCGGGCCATTGCATATTATCTTGTGACAAACCAGATTGATATTGAGAAGGAAACGGAATTGGAAAAAGCCTGTAGCAGCATTTTTGTTGAAATTAAATATGAGAATGATTTACAGCAGGTTTATTTAAATGGTGAAAATGTGACCCCTTATTTAAGAACGGAAGCGACAGGCAATATGGCATCAAAATCTTCTGCAAAAGCACCTGTCCGTGCAGCACTGCTTGATCTGCAGCGAGATATGGCAAAAGAGTTTAATGTCGTTATGGATGGAAGAGATATTGGAACGAATGTGCTTCCGGATGCAGAAGTAAAGATTTATCTGACTGCTTCTTCAAAAGAACGTGCAAACCGCAGATACAGGGAGTTATTAGAAAAAGGTGAAACAGCGGACCTTCACCGGATTGAAGCAGATATTATGGAACGGGATGAGCGGGATATGAACCGTGCCATTGCACCACTTAAGCAGGCGGGGGACGCCGTTTTCATTGATAGCTCAGATATGGGGATTGATGAGGTTGTGGATAAGATTTTATCTGTCGTATATGAAAAACTGCAATAGACGGCGGATATACCGGCTGGTAAAAATTTTATCTGGCGGATGACGGGTAGTTATGGTATAGTCTTATCGAAAATATTTGTTTTGAGGTATATTTTATGGAAGTATTATTAGCAAAAACGGCAGGCTTTTGTCCCGGAGTAAAAAGAGCGGTCGATATGGTTTATGAAGAGACGAATAAAGGAAATGTCTATACATATGGTCCGATTATTCATAATGAAGAAGTTGTAAATGACCTGGAATCAAAAGGTGTTTGCGTGATTGAGAGTGAGGAACAGTTAAGGAAACTGAAATCGGGGACTGTTGTGATACGCTCACATGGAGTAAAACGGGAAATATATGATCTAATTAAGGAAAAAGAATTAGAATTGGTGGATGCCACCTGTCCATTTGTTAAAAAAATCCATAATATTGTAGATAAGGACAGTGCGGCGGGATACCAGGTTATAATTGTCGGCAACAGAAAGCACCCCGAAGTGGAAGGAATATGTGGCTGGTGTAATGCACCTCCTGTCGTGTTAGAGACCGTTGAAGAGGCGGAAAAATTATCCGGTTTAGAGGAAAAACCGGTTAGTCTGGTGGCACAGACGACATTTAATTACAAGAATTTCAATAAGGTGGTTGAAATTTTCAGGGAAAAAGGTTATAATATAACCGTTTATAACACCATATGCAACGCAACAGAAGAAAGACAGAAAGAAACGGCTTCTATTGCAAAGCAGGTAGATGCAATGATTGTAATTGGTGGAAAGAATAGTTCTAATACACAAAAGCTATACAACATAAGCAAAAAAGAATGTGCAAATACTTACTATATACAGACACTCGTTGATTTGGATTTAGCTGCTTTTGAATCCGTTGGTAGGGTAGGTATTACTGCAGGGGCATCTACCCCTAATCAAATTATTAAGGAGGTTCATGGTAGCATGGCAGAAGATTTTGGAACAATGTTTGAAGCTAGTTTGGCAGAGGAGAGCAGAATTAGCGTAGGAAAACTCGTAAAGGGAGAAGTAATTGATGTAAAGGAAGATGAAATCATTCTGAATATCAATTATAAGGCAGATGGTATCATTACAAAGAATGAGTACTCTAATGATGTGAATATTTCTTTGAAAGACAAAGTTCAGATAGGTGAAATGATAGAAGCAAAGGTCATCAAGACAAATGATGGTGACGGACAGGTTCTTTTATCTGTGAAACGGGTAGCAGCAGAGAAAGCGAATGAGAAGTTAGAAGAAGCTTATAATAACGAAGAAGTATTAAAGGGTGTTGTTACTCAGGTTTTAGATGGCGGTTTAATTGTTACGGTAGAGGAAGCCAGAGTATTTATTCCGGCAAGTCTTGTTTCCGATACTTATGAGAGAGATTTAACCAAGTATAAAGATCAGGAGATTGAATTCAAGATTACAGAATTTAATCCGCGTAAGAGAAGAATTATCGGTAACCGTAAGATGCTCATTGAGGCAGAAAAGAAAGCAGCCAAAGAAGCATTATTTGCAAGAATCCATGTTGGTGATACAGTAGAAGGTACTGTTAAGAATGTAACTGATTTTGGCGCATTTATTGATTTAGGCGGAGCAGACGGATTACTTCATATTTCTGAGATGTCATGGGGAAGAGTTGACAATCCGAAGAAGTTATTCAATGTTGGCGATGCTGTTAAGGCAATTATTAAAGATATTCAGGGAGAAAAGATTGCATTAAGCCTTAAGTTTGAGGATACCAATCCATGGTTGACTGCATCTGATAAATACGCAGTTGGCAATATTGTAACAGGAAAGGTTGCAAGAATGACGGATTTTGGTGCATTTGTGGAGTTAGAACCAGGTGTTGATGCATTATTACATGTATCCCAGATTGCAAAAGAGCATATTGAGAAACCATCCAGCGTATTATCAGTTGGACAGGAAATTGAGGCTAAAGTTGTTGATTTTAGATTAGATGAGAAAAAGATTAGTCTTAGCATGAAAGCTTTACTTTTAGAAGATGAAGTAGCAGAAGGAGAAGCTGATTCGGAAGAATAATCTGTTAGTTGCCTCGTCTTAGTGTCGCTAGGACGAGGCTATTTTTTTACTTGGCTATGCCGACAATATTGACTGGACGGGGTATAATATATGGAATATGATTACGAAAGCTTTAAACAGAATATTTATAAGCTTACGAATATCAATTTGTCTTTATATAAAGAAAGGCAGATGAAAAGGCGGATTGAATCTCTGATGCAGAGAAACGGATACAATGATTTTAAAGATTATTATCAGGCATTGCGGTCAGATGAGAAATTGCTGCGTGCTTTTGTGAGTTACTTGACAATTAATGTATCAGAGTTTTACAGAAATCCGGGACAATGGGAATTATTTGAACAAAAGATCATCCCATATCTTACGAAAGAATATGGACCGCGTCTTAATATTTGGAGTGCAGCCTGTTCCACAGGAGATGAACCATATACAATTGCAATGATTCTGGCAAAGCATTTTCCTCTTAGCCAGATTCATATATATGCTACGGATATTGATGAAGACGTATTGAAGTATGCAAAAGAGGGGTTCTATTTGACGAGAAGTCTGGAACGCCTGCCAAAACAGTTTCTGAATGAACATTTTGTAAAAAAAGAAAAAGGATATCAGATTAGCGAAAACATAAAATCATGTGTAGAATTTAGAAAACATAACCTTTTAGAAGATAAATATCCTTCAGGGATGCATATGATCGTGTGCCGGAATGTGGTGATTTATTTTACAGATGAGGCAAAGGATCAGGTCTATCAAGGGTTTAACAAGAGTCTGGTAAAGGACGGAATTTTATTTATTGGAAGCACAGAACAGATTATTCATGCGAAAGAAATGGGATTTTATGTAGCAGATTCATTTTTTTATCAGAAAATGTAAGGGGAGTTTGGAGATGAAATCAATAAAGAGACTTTCTATGACCTTTTTGGCGATAATGCTGTTGTCTTTTTTATCAGTCAGTATCGTATCTGCAGGTCAAATTACGGCAGATAAAAATGAAAAGCAGACAATAGAAACAGAAGAAAAGAAAGAAGAATTAAAATTAAAGATTTCTGCTGCAAAAGCAGCAAGTGTAACCTTAAAATGGAACAGGATAAACGGTGTATCTCAATATAATGTGTTCCGCTCCCGAAAGAAAAAGAGTGGATATAAGAAAATTGCAACGGTTAAATTAAATAAGAATACGTATAAGGACAGTAAAATAAAAGAGATCAAAACGTATTATTATAAAGTTCAGGCAGTTTTTTCAGATGGAAGTAAAAGGACAAGTAATATAAAAACAAAGGTAAAAGTAAAGGGAAGTTATAAAACAGGTTCCGTTTACGGAGCATCTTTGACGAAGAAGCAGTTAAGACAGGTCAAGGACTATGTAGCCAATTTTGTTAATGTATATACCAGTCCTGAAATGGATGATTTTTATAAGGTGCTGGCAGCACATGATTATTTGTGTATGCGTTGTTCTTATGAAACAAGAGGCTGGCAGGTGAATCATGCAAATACCGCTCTAGGAGCCTTGAAGTATAAAAAAGCACAGTGCTCCGGTTATGCAAGGGCATTTAAGGCATTATGCGATGGAATGGGGGTTGGATGCCGTTATGTTCATGCGAATTCCAAGGCTTATAATCCGGCACATCAATGGAATATGGTAAAAGTAGATAAGAAGTGGTATCTTATTGATGTACAGTTAAATGATTCCTCAAACGGATATTTCTGTTTTTTAATCGGGAAGAATACCAGCAGCAAATACTTTAAAAACATATATAAGTATAATACAAAAGGAATGCCGGCATTAAGTAAGAAGGATTATAACTTTCAGAAATATTTAGATTAAAAGTCTGGCAATGGGCGGTTATTTTCTTAGAATGCTTATTAATACTTATTTATCTTTCTAATATAAAAAAATGCTACTGTCGATAGAAAATGCACTAAAGTAAAGTTAGTGCATTTTTTAGTATAAAGGCATTTTTCTAAAAGATGCAGGATTCTTATGACGAAGATATTTGTAAATGTGCTCTTTTCGACTATAGAAAAGTCTGAAGGGTATTTTTGATATAGCTTTTCTGCATGTTATCGCTGCTAAATTGAAGGGATTCTAAAGTCTGATATTTATTTCGGGCACCAGCATCTGTTTGAAAAACTTCATCAGAAATCTTGTCGGGACAGGGAATAAAATGTTCCGTTTTTTTTATATAACAGGTATTTTTTGTTGCTTTTTCTTTGTTTTGCGGTTCTACAAAAGCAGCAACACTTTTATGAATAGAGGTATCTTCCTTTGGAAGATAATAGTAATTTTTATAATCCTTAAAATAATGTTTCAAAGTTCCAAAAAAGACAGGAATGGAAAGGGATGCATTTTCCCCTATGGCATTTAGATAAATTCCGTTTTGCGATAAAGCTAATCTTTTGGGCAGAGATGCAAAAGCATCATAAGTAAAAGAGATTACAAGTTTTGTGCCTTCTGTTTTCATTTCCAATGATAAAATCTCTATCTTTTCAAAAAATGCCTTATAATTCAAAATTTTACTAATCTGCGGCATGCCCAGTAAATCGTCATGATTGTGTAAAAGCAGTAAATGTTCTGTTTCTTTGGCTGGGGAAGCTATATACTTTTGGTATATAGGAATCAGTTCCTTTCCGGAACAGGTGTCCTTACGCCCGATACCAAGATAGTGTTCGATGGCAACCTGTTTCATATGTTCTAATGCAAGAACTTTTTTATAGGAACGGATTTTCTTGTAAATATCAATCTGTTTTGGTTTTGTATCTGCTGTAAATGAAACATTTAATAAATCTGCTTTTTGCTTAAGGTATGGAAGATCAAAGCCTAGTCCGTTAAAATGTACCAGATGGGTAAAGTCCTTGCAAAGCTGATCAAAAGCAATGATAATTTCCTTTTCGCTTTTTCCGTCTTCATTGAACCATTGTATTATTTTAACTTGTTCTTTTTCATGCCATAAAGCACCGATCAGGTAAAGAGTCGTATTTTTTGCTGCAAATCCGGTGGTCTCGATATCAAAGAACAATAGTCTTTCATCTGGATAAAAATGTTTAAAATATTCTGGTAAGCAGATATTGGTATTAGAAGGTTCATTGTATTCTATAATTTTCATATTCGTCTCCATCCTTTATCAAAACAACTTCAATTCCATCATAGCATAATATAAAAGAATGTGCTATAATTAAAAACTGTATAGGCGTTTGGAATATAATCAGTAAAGGGGATTTACATGATAGGTTATATAAAAGGGACAATAGAAGGAACATTTCAGGATAGTGTCTTAATTGAAAACCAGGGAATGGGGTATAAAATATTTACTTCCGGTAAAGTGTTAGATGAATTGGCAGGAACGCACCGGCAGGTAAAGTTTTTTACTTATCTTCATGTGAGGGAGGACGAGCTTTCCCTGTTTGGATTTCCTACGACAGACGAGCTTGACACCTTTAAATTGTTGATTGGAGTAAACGGAATCGGACCGAAAGCCGCACTTTCCATTTTATCCGTATTATCGGTAAGGGATCTTTCACTGGCGGTTCTATCACAGGATACAAAAGCAATATCTAAGGCAAACGGGGTGGGTGCAAAGGGTGCTAGCCGGATTATCATGGAACTAAAGGATAAGATGAAAATGGATGATTGGTTTGAGGATGGGAATTATTCGGATATGGATTTAGGAACAGATTCGCCAGGCAGAGGAAAAACAGACAAGGTGAAGGATATAGTGCTTGCACTGGTAAGTCTCGGATATTCAGAATTGGAGGCATTAAAAGCAATCAAGCAGATACCGGATGCGGAACGCATGGAGACAGAGGAGCTGTTAAAGGCGGCATTAAAGAAAATGTTTTAACACAATTGGAATAATGGATAACATATAGAAGAATAATATTTTGGAGCATTATGATAGATAGGATGATAAGTACCCAGATTCTTCCGGAGGACGTCAAGACAGAGAATTCCCTAAGACCGACTCTGTTAAAGGATTACATTGGGCAGGAAAAGGCAAAAAATAATTTAAAAGTATTTATAGAGGCAGCAAAGAACCGTGGAGAAGCATTGGATCATGTCTTATTATATGGTCCTCCTGGATTAGGGAAAACGACCATGGCTTCCATTATAGCAAATGAAATGGAAAGCCACTTGAAGATCACTTCAGGACCGGCTATTGAAAAACCGGGAGAACTGGCAGCCATTCTCAATAATCTGAATGAGAATGATGTGCTGTTTATTGACGAGATTCATCGGTTAAACAGACAGGTGGAGGAAGTTCTTTACCCGGCAATGGAGGATTTTGCAATTGATATTATGATTGGAAAAGGACAGGGGGCAAGAAGCATCCGTCTGGATCTTCCGCATTTTACATTAGTGGGAGCAACAACAAGGGCAGGTATGCTGACGGCTCCGCTGCGGGATCGTTTTGGAGTGGTAAACCGATTGGAATTTTATACCAACGAAGAGCTCAGTCAGATTGTTTTGCGTTCTGCACAAGTGCTGGAAGTGACAATCGATGAAAATGGGGCATTAGAGATAGCCAGACGTTCCAGAGGAACCCCGAGACTTGCAAACCGGCTTTTAAAAAGAGTCAGGGATTTTGCCGAAGTATCGTTTGAAGGACATATCAGTGAAGAGGTTGCAAAAAAGGCACTTGATCGTTTAGAAGTAGATTCTTTTGGACTGGATCAGATTGACCGTAATATTATCTTAACCATAATTGAAAAATTTGGCGGAAAACCGGTTGGGCTTGATACACTGGCGGCTTCCATTGGTGAAGATGCGGGAACGATTGAGGATGTATATGAACCGTATCTGATTCAGAACGGACTGCTCAGCCGTACTCCCAGGGGAAGAGTGGCAACCAAGACGGCTTACAAACATTTCGGGTTAGAATATTTATTAGATAAAGGAGAATAGGCATGGCAGATAAAAATGATATCCAGGTAGTAATTAATGGACGTATTTATAGTCTGAGTGGATATGAAGATACGGAGTATTTACAAGAGATTGCTAATTACATGAATCATAAGATTACAGAATGTAAGATGTCGGATGGCTTTCGCAGATTAGATGCAGAATATCAGAATATACTGCTGGCACTCAATATTGCAGATGATTATTATAAGATTAAAACGGAAACGGGACAGTTGGCAGAAAAGGAAGATGAGAAGGAGAAGCAGATTTATGATCTGCGGCACGAAGTTATTGAAACCCAGATTAAGTATGAATCTTCCATGCGGCTGGTTGAGGAGTATAAAGAACAGGTAAACGCATTACAGCGAAAAATCATTCAGCTTGAAGCCGAAAAAGCCAGAATGGAATAGGGGAAAGTTATTTTTTGTACTCTGAGCAGATGATGAAGGAAATGGAAAGCAGATATGGATGATAGAAGACCAGAGATTTTGGCTCCGGCAGGTTCCATGGAGGCATTAAAAGCAGCAGTTTATGCAGGTGCGGATGCAGTATATTTAGGTGGTGACCGGTTTGGGGCACGAGCATATGCCGGCAACTTTGATAAAGAGGCATTGTTAGAAGCAATTGAATATTCCCATTTATATGGTGTTAAGGTTTATCTGACCATTAACACCTTATTTCGTAATGACGAAATAAAAGAATTATTTGATTATCTGAATCCATTTTACCGGATTGGGCTGGATGCGGTGATTGTTCAGGATCTTGGCGTGATGTACTATGTACATCAGAATTTTCCTGATCTGCCGGTACATGCATCCACGCAGATGACGATTACAACAGAATATGCTTATACGATGTTAAAAGATTACGGCGTGACGAGAATTGTTCCGGCAAGAGAGTTATCAATGGAGGAGATTGCAGATTTAAAGTCAGGAAGGGATATTCCGGAGCTTGAGGTTTTTGTACAGGGGGCACTTTGTTACTGTTATTCCGGACAATGCCTGATGAGTTCCATGTTGGGGGGAAGAAGCGGTAACAGGGGCAGATGTGCCCAGCCCTGCCGGCTTCCGTACTCTGTCTTGAATGAGGCAGGGAAACCGGTAAAAGAAACCGGACTGTATATCTTAAGCCCGAAGGATTTATGTGGATTAGAGGCGGTGCCGGATTTGATAAAGGCGGGAGTGGATTCCTTTAAAATTGAAGGAAGAATGAAAAAGCCTGAATATGTTGCTGTCTGTGTTAGGGCTTATAAAGCAGTTGTGGATGCATGGTTTAGTGGGACGTACTCTGACCGTCTTATCCGTCGATACAAAAATGAAATGGCAGAAGTGTTTAATCGGGGAGGGTTTACAAAGGGATACTATTACCAGAAAAACGGAAAGGATATGATGTCTGTTAAAAATCCAGGCAATACGGGTGTTTTTGTCGGAAAGGTTACAGATATTCAAAAAAACCGGATCTGTCTTAAGCTAGAGCAGGATATATTTAAAGGCGATCTTCTTGTGTTAGAGGGCAGAAAGGATAAGATTTCACTGACAAGTAACGTGGATGCCGTAAAAGGTGATGTGATTTCTTTAAATGCTTCAAAAATTCAGGAAATTACAAAAAATCAGAATGTAATGCGTGTGCTAAAAGCAACACTGATGAAGGAATTGGAACCGTACATTGATAAGGAAAGATGTATTCCGTTAATTGGAAAAATCGAATTAAAAAGTGGATTTCCGGCTAAATTAACATTATCCGCCAGGATCGGGGAAAAAGAATATTGTGTTACACAGACCGGAGAGATAGTACAGCAGGCATCTGCAAAGCCGTTATCCAAAGAGATTATATTGGATAAAGTAGGTAAAACGGGCAATGCAAGATATTATTTTGAAAGGCTGGATATTGATACTCCGGAAGATGTGTTTTATCCTCTTAAGGCATTGAAAGATTTAAGGAGAAATGCTATTCGTTTGTTAGAAGATACGATTCTTTCTTCGGGAAGGAGAAAAGCGGTTATCCGAAGGGATATGGAATTTTCTGTAAAAAAGGGAACGCAGTCCGGGAGAGTTAGTGTAATGGTGTCGAAACCGGAACAGTACCAGATAGCAAAGAAGTATGACAAAATAACGGATATTTATCTGGATTTGCAGTATTTGCAAAAGGAGGTTATAATAGGGATAGCGGGTGCAAATACAAAACAGCAAATCTTTCTCGTGCTACCGCCTGTACTTCGCCGGAATTCATTGGAGGAAACGAAGGAGATGATCCGGCTGTGGCAGGATGGACTTCTTTCCTTTGCCGGGGTGGTGGTAAGAAACTTTGATGAACTGGCATATTTAAAGAACATTGGATATCAGGGGGATATGGTAATTGACTATAGTCTTTATACAATGAATGATTATGCAGTGCATGTTATAAAAAAGAATTTTCCGGCAGCGAGAGTTACCATATCTGTGGAATTAAACCGGAAACAGATAATGGATTTGTCTTTTGTTAAGGAGCATAGTGAAATAGAGGTTTACGGTTACCAGCAGCTTATGATAAGCACGCAATGTCTGCAAAAGACATTGAAACAGTGCAACCATTCCAATCCCTTTTTTCAGATGCGTGATAGATATAACAAATATTTTTTCGTTTCCGGTATCTGTAAGTACTGCTATAACATTATTTACAACGGTGTGCCGACGGTATTGTCTGACTTGATACGAAAAGACTTTCGGGATTATAATTTAATCATGCGTCTGCATTTTACAAGAGAAGAGAAGGAAGAAACCAGGCAGGTTTTGGAAGCATTTTTTGGAAATAGAAGCTTAAAATCTGAAAAAACCAGAGGACATTACAATCGTGGAGTAGAATAAATGGCAAGTATAATTATTAATGTATCAAAGTACATCATATTCATCTTAATGGCACTTTATACGCTATCCTGTTTTTTGGTCTATAAAGAAGGCAGTGAAGCGGTAAAGGATCAAAAACTGAATAAACAGATTATTTATGTATTTTTAATTCATTTTTTGTCATATCTGACACTGGCACTAAATCATACAGAGGATATGATACCGATTGTTATTTTTTATGGTCTGCAGATTTTTGTGGCAACCATTTATATGTATATTTATCATTATCTTTATCCGTATTCCTCCAGAGTGATTACGAATAATATGAGTTTCTTATTGCTGATTGGATATACTATGCTGACGAGACTTGATTTTTCACTGGCTAAGAAGCAGTTTCTGATTGCTACAGTATCGATTATTCTGGTTTCTGTCATTCCGATGATTATGGATAAATACAAGAACCTCCGTAATTATGGAATTGCTTACGGGATACTGGGCATTTTAGCACTGAGTTCTGTATTCGTGATTGGTGTGGAACAGTATGGTTCCGTAAACTGGATTTCCATTGCGGGTATTACCTTGCAGCCTTCTGAATTTGTTAAGATTTTATTTGTATTTTTTATTGCAAGCATGCTTTCAAAAAGCAGGGATTTCAAACAGATTATCATTACAACTGCATTTGCATGTGTGCATATGGGAGTGCTTGTTTTAGAAAAAGATTTAGGCGGGGCACTTATTTTCTTTATTATTTTTATAACGATGATTTATGTAGGAACCGGAAAGATAAGGTATCTGATTGCTTATATTGCAGGAGGCTTTGCCATGGCAGGACTGGCTTTTTTGCTGTTTAAGGACAAGCTGTTCGATCATGTTATGGTGCGTGTAAATGTATGGAAGGACCCATGGGCAGATATCAGCGGTTCCGGTTATCAGATTACACAATCTTTGTTTGCAATCGGAAGCGGTGGATACTTTGGAACAGGACTTACAAAGGGTTCGCCGGATGTGATCCCTGTAAGTGAAAGTGATTTCATTTTTTCGGCAATTGCGGAAGAATTCGGTGTGCTGTTTGCATTGGCATTGATTCTGGTGTGCTTTAGCTGTTTCATTTGTTTTGTAAATATCGCAATGAAGGTACGCAACCGTTTTTATAAAACTATGGCATTTGGATTTGCAATCTGTTATATTTTCCAGACATTTTTGTCAATTGGAGGTGTAACAAAGTTTATACCATCTACAGGTGTAACAATTCCGTTAGTAAGTTACGGTGGAAGCTCGGTGTTAAGTTCCCTTGTCATGTTTTCTATCATGCAGGGAATCAGTACGATTGAAAATAAAGAGGCTAAGAACATTGAAAAAGAAAGACGAAGCATTGAAGAAAGTGCACAAAAAGTCCAAGAGTCGTAAAAAGAAGGAACTGGACCGTTCCCTGCTTACTCCGGACCAGCAGGCATTTTTGGAGAGAGAAGAAAAAATTGATAAGATTAATGAAAAACTGAACCGGCCGGTTCTAGGAATTACTTATATCTGTTCTGTTTTAATGATTGGTTTAATGATCTACATTATGCATTTTATGGTGGCAGATAAGGATGAGGTGATTGCAAATGCAGCAAATACCCGGTTGGACAGTTATGCATCTGATGTCATTCGCGGTGATATTGTAACAAGTGATAAAAAGATTATTGCCACAAATGATGGAGATACAAGATACTATCCTTATGATGATTTGTTTGCCCATGTAGGAGGGTATTCGAAGTACACCAAGGCAGGAATTGAACTAGTAGGAAATTACTATCTGTTAGAGAGTCATGCCAATATTGTGGAGCGTGCATTTCATACACTGCGGGAAGAGAAAAACGAAGGCGATACAGTGGTATCTACCCTGAATTATGAATTGCAGAAAACAGCTTATGATGCACTTGGCGGTGCAGATGGTGCGGTAGTTGTAATGGAACCGGACACCGGGAAGATTCTTGCAATGGTTTCAAAACCGGATTTTAACCCGAATGATATTGATGCAGTCTGGGAAGAGGCAAACAGTGAAAATTCAAAAAGCTCTGTTTTGTTAAACCGTGCAACTCAGGGGCTTTATCCTCCGGGTTCTACGTTTAAAATTCTTACGACCCTTGCATTTATGCGTCAGAATCCAAAGAATTTTGAAGAGTATTACTATAACTGTTCTTCAGAGGAACAGATTTTTAACAATGTCACCATCCATTGTTTCGGAAGAAAGATCCATGGTGAGGAGGATTTATCAGATGCACTTGCAAACTCCTGTAATCAGGCTTATGCTGATATTGGAACCGGATTGAATGTAAATAAATGGAGGGATATGTTGGAAAGCCTTCTGTTTAACAAATCTTTACCGTATACTGATGCAAGTGCTACCAGTAGATTTTATCTGGACGGCAGATCAGACAAAGGATATATTCCGCAGACGGCATTTGGTCAGGGGGATACCTTGATTACCCCTTTGCATAATGCAATGATTACAGCGGCAATCGCAAACGGCGGACTGATGATGAAGCCGTATCTGATTGACAGCATTGAAAATTATAAAGGAACCAGAATAAAGAAATTCTCACCTTCTTCGTATGATACCTTGCTGACTTCCGACGAGGTAGATATTTTGACCGGATATATGCGGAAAGTGGTGACTAATGGTACTGCAGCGGATTACTTTGCAGGAGCAGCCTATGATGCGGCAGGAAAAACAGGTACGGCAGAATATGATAACGGAAATCACGATTATTCATGGTTTGTTGGTTTTAGCAATGTGGAAAAACCGGATGTGGTAGTAAGTATTATTATCGAAGAATCCGATGTAAATGGAATAAAAGCCAGTGCGGTGGCCAGAAAAATCTTTGATGCCTATTATAATAATGGATTAGATGAGTAATAGTGATTATTCATAAAGATTTCTTAACTTTACCTTGCCTTTTTTGTTATAAATTGATATACTTTATACAATTAAGCAACACACCAAATTGTTGCAGGAAGCTTTGGGGAAAGAAAGACAAAGCTTTAAAGTATAGGAGGAACCGCTATGATAGAAGCAACAAGCTGTGGTGGTGTGGTAATCTTCAGAGGTAAAGTGTTGTTACTTTATAAGAACTATAAGAATAAGTACGAAGGCTGGGTTTTGCCAAAGGGAACGGTAGAAGAAGGCGAAGAGTACAAAGAGACGGCGCTGCGGGAAGTAAGAGAAGAGTCAGGAGTAAGCGCTCACGTAATTAAATATGTAAATAAAAGTAATTATACTTTTAATACCGCATATGATGTAGTGAATAAAGATGTGCATTGGTATCTGATGATGGCTGACAGCTATTACAGCAAACCTCAAAGGGAAGAGTACTTTATGGATTCCGGATACTATAAGTATCATGAAGCGTATCATTTATTAAAGTTTCCGAATGAAAAACAGATTCTGGAACAGGCTTATGGTGAGTATCAGGATTTGAAACAAAGTAATTTATGGGGATCAAAGAAGTATTTTTAAATGTAAAAGAAGTCAGAAGAGATTCCGGCTTCTTTTTTTACAGAATAAGCTGATAGAGGGATTGAAAATGAAAAAGAAAATAATAATTAACATAATAATGGTAATTTGTCTACTGGTTGCTTTAGGGTGTGGTGGTTACCTGGCATATTATTATTATACCAGTGCGAAAAGTGAAAAAGCGGTTGACCGGCTTGCGGATATGATTGAAACAGATCATGAAAACCCAAATGCTTCTCCGGTTCTGGTAAATGTGGATGGTGTAATGGTTCAAAAGAAATTTGAAGCGTTATATAAAGAAAATCATGATTTTATCGGTTGGGTCAAAATCGAAGATACGAATGTAGATTATCCGGTAATGTATACACCAAATGATTCGGAAAAAGGAGAATACTATATTCACAGAAATTTTGAGGGCGGATATTCAGCTGCTGGTCTTCCGTTTGTTGATCAAAACTGTGAGATACAGCATGCGACAGACAATGTAATTGTATACGGACACAATATGAATGCAGGTACAATGTTTCATGACATTATAAAGTATGAAGATAAGGAATTTTATGAAAGCCATAAAACATTTACATTTGATACAATTTATGAAAATGCGGTCTATGAAGTGGTGGCAATGTTTTATGGACAGATATTAGATGAAGATTCAAATGCTTTTAAGTATTATGAATTTGTCAATGCTGGAAGTGAAGAGGAGTTTACAGATTATGTGAATCAGATCAAGTCAATGTCAGTAATCGATACCGGTGTTGATGTAAAATACGGAGATAAACTGGTTACATTGTCTACTTGTGCATATCATGTGGAAAATGGAAGATTTGCAGTAGTAGCAAAAAGAAAATAGGATAAAACAAAATTCTAAAAAGCTCTTGACAAAATATTTTGTATAGTATAGAATAATTTTCGTTGGTTTGATATGCCGGCGTGTCGGAATTGGCAGACGAGGCAGACTCAAAATCTGTTGGTGGCAACACCGTGCGGGTTCAAGTCCCGCTGCCGGCAGTAGACCTCTTGGTTTTCAAGAGGTCTTTTTACGTTAACGGTACTGTTCAATATTAAATTCTTTAACGACTCTCAGTACAACTCCCATACTTCTAAACTTATTATATTGCTTAGAAGGAATGATTTCACCAAAATTATTAATTGGTTCCAGACCTTTTTTGGTATATTTCCGTATGTATATTCTTTGTTCTTCATCTAAATAAAATGTAATATCCCCATATTCAGGAAGGTGCTTTCGGGAAAATAGCAGAATGTCATTTAGATAATAAACGGGTTCAAAATGATTGGTCATTATTTTAAGGGCGAAATCTGTATTTTCTTTGATTGAGTCGGGATATTCAGAAATATCCAACTCCTCTGTTGTAAAGGAATCAAAAAACATACCGTCCTTCATATTGCCGGTAGGTAAATATACATTGATAAGGTCTTGTCCCTGTGTAGATTGATACAGAGTGGTTTTTTCCTCCAGATCGAGAATAAATTGAACGGAACGCTTTGAGTGTTCACAAAGATGCCGCATTCTGGAAATTGTGGAACGTTCCTCCTCAGAATAAATAGGGCGGTCAATCATATCATCTATAGAGCATTCAAATACATCCGCTATTTTAATAATGGTGGACAGCTTGATATCCTGTGATTTACCGTAGATAATGGAACGTAAGGTATCCTCGGATAAATCTGCCTGAATGGATAATGCATTTAATGTCAGTTTCTTTTGACGCAGATGTTTGCGCAAGGTGGTTTTAAAATATTCCAAATTCATTTTGAATAGATCCTCCAATCATAGATAATATTTTGTCTAAATACATCACTGACTAACATTTTAATAAAAATTACTTGCGGTGTAAATAGTTAGGAACAATAAAATGAAATATTTTTAATTCAATATAATAAACGAATACAATAAATAGAAAAAGTATATTTGTAATCAACGCAAAGAAATGGTATAGTAATAGGAGGAAAAATTTTAAGAAAGAGATTTAAGAGAATGATTCATTTTTTATATACATGGATACAGATTGTATCTATTGAGGATATTAGATAAAGAGGAAGGAAAAACAGAAGATACAAATTATGAAATGGGAGAATATTAGAATACCTTTACTGAGCTGGTATTCAAAAAATCATAGAGAGCTGCCTTGGAGAAATACAGACAATCCATATTATGTCTGGCTTTCGGAAATTATGCTGCAGCAGACAAGAGTGGAAGCAGTCAAGGGGTATTATGAACGTTTTCTTAGAGAAATTCCGGATATTAAGACACTCTCTACAATATCAGAGGAGAAATTGTTAAAACTTTG
>CAJUBR010000061.1 GCA_910584695.1 uncultured Lachnospiraceae bacterium | reverse complement strand
GATAGTTATATTATACCAAATATAAGCGGTGGTATCTACTTTTTCAGCGGCCTCGGTGGAAGCAGGAGGGGTTACCTATGATGCGGAAAATACCAGGATCGCAACAACCAAAGACGGCAGGATAACGGAGTATGTAACGGATATCGGGGGAAGCTTAAGTAGGCTGTTAACGGCTTATGAAGCGGATAATACAGAAATACAGTATTATTACGGAGCGAAGGGTTAGCCGGGCAGTATAACAGTGAAACCAAGGAACGGTTCTACTATCATTATGATAATATCGGTTCGACTACGCTCATTACGGATATAACCGGAAAGATAGCAGAGAAGTTTGCCTATGGAACGTATGGTGAGCTGTTAAGCAGTGTAAAGAACAAGATACGGTTTCTGTTTAACGGAAGCTATGGAGTGGTGACAGATGAAAATGGTCTTTACTATATGCGTGCAAGGTATTATAATCCAGATATCAAGCGTTTTATCAACCAGGATATCAAGGCGGGAGATATCGGAAGCAGCCAGAGCTTAAACCGTTATGCTTACTGTGAGGGAAATCCAGTAAGTCTTGTAGACCCATTTGGGTTAAGTCCGGAGACTACACAGGACCAGGGAGAAAAGAGCAAGTATGAATTCTGGCATAACATTCTTGGTGCCGCAGGGATCGTATGGGATGGTTTAAACGCTGAACGAGAAGTAGTTCTATGTAAATGCACATAAGATAAATAAAAATATTCCTTTTTTTATATTAAAAATAGTGTTATGATATAGGAGTTGATAATAGACTGCATACGGAAGGAACGGGTAGATATGCATATTGTGGAAGAGGATCGATATAAGATTTCCTGTCATGTGGACAGACAGGATTTAAGGCAGCATGGGATTACTGTAGATGATCTCATTAACAGAACCCCTCTTGGATATATGTTTATTAAAAAAGCAGGAGAGATATCCAAAGAAAGTACCGGCTACGAATGGCCGGGATGCGGTTTTTCTATGCAGATGGATTTTTTTCGGGAAGATATTGTGTTGATTTTCTCGGAAAGAATCGAGGATTTTGTCTATAATTTACGTCAGACCGCAACGACATTGCCGAAAGAACAGGCAGAATTTTTTAATGAATTGATTGGGATGATTGCCGAGGCACCGGAAGAGGAAGCAAGAAAGATGATCCGGAATTTTGAACAGAATGTCAGTACATTAGTACAATGAATAATAAGTCAAGCTATTCATAACTTAATATCCGTTGTACCAGATGAATGATATTGGTTGATTTGGGAGCAGATGAATTTATGTTTTTTGATAAAGAGTACAGGCATAAGAAAAAAATAGAAAAGCAGAAACGGAAAGAAAAGTATGCTAAGGTATATGCACTTCATGAAAAGGCTGCATTTCTTTGCTATATTAATGATGCCTATCCGGAAAAATATAATGGAGTGGTTTCTATAAAGTTAGAAGGTGTTGTAGTAAAAGGAACAGGTCAGTTGGAGGATACTTTTTTATTGTTTGACTGTGAAGGAAGAAAAAAAGCGGTTATTACGATGGAAGAACTGTACTGTGGGAGTAATTCCGTAAACCGGTTGGAAGGTGGTGATAAACGGGTTGCACTGTATCCAAGAGAGCAGGAAGTTGCATACTGTGCCGGAGATATATTATGTAAACTTGAAGGTGAGTAAGGTGTATAGAAGTTGGATATATGTAATGACAGCATATACTTGCCAATATCGTAGAGAAATATTTTTGATATTATACACACTATAATATATAATAGAAAGAGGAATGAAGAATGCCACCAATTACAAATGACTGGGCAGAACCGCTAAAACTAGAATATAAAAAGGAATATTACAAAAAATTATATTTAAAAATGAATGAAGAATATGCAAGCGGGAAAACAATTTTTCCACCAGCAGATGATATATTTAATGCATTTCATCTGACGCCATTACATGAGGTGAAGTGTGTTATCATCGGACAGGATCCTTATCATGGGGTAAATCAGGCACATGGACTTTGTTTTAGTGTGAAACCGGAGGTTGAAATCCCCCCTTCACTGGTCAATATTTACAAGGAATTGCAGGATGATCTGGGATGTTATATCCCGAATAACGGATATCTTGTTAAATGGGCAAAACAGGGAGTACTTTTATTAAATAGTGTGCTGACGGTTCGTGCCCATCAGGCAAATTCCCATCAGGGGCTTGGCTGGGAACAGTTTACCGATGCAGTAATGAACATTTTAAATGAGCAGGACAGACCAATTGTATTTTTGTTATGGGGAAGACCGGCTCAGATGAAAGCATCAAGGTTGAATAACCCGAATCACTTAATTTTAAAGGCACCACATCCGAGTCCGTTATCTGCCTATAGGGGATTTTTTGGATGCAGGCATTTTAGCCAGGCAAATGCATTTTTAGAAAAGCATGGACAAAAGCCAATTGACTGGCAGATTGAAAATATATAAAAAGATATTATCTTATTTGGAGAATAATATCTTTCTTTTATAAATAATGATAATGCAGTATTATAAAAAAGAAATATATGAGAGGAATAAGCATGGAAATAATAAAAGTTCAGCGGGATCAGGTCATTGCAAGAAAAAATGATAAGGTGAAATACTGGTATTTAGTTCAGGAAGGAACAGTAATACAAAAGTTTGATTTTTCAGAGGTAAGATTGGGGAAAAATGCAATTATTGGGATTTTAGAGAAGGATATCTTTTTATGTGATTACATAGCAGGGGAGGACACAGTTTTAGCAGGGTTTATCTGTGAAAATTCCACTGATTTAAAAAATATACTTACAGGGCAGGAAAAAATACGCAATATTTTTTTAAGGGCCGCTATTGAACAGAGACATCAGATGTTATGTCTGTATTCGGATTTATATAATAAGGCACGTCAGTTTCATATGTTTGTGGAAACGGTTTACAATGACTACACGACATTTTGTAGTAAATATAAGATTGAAGAGGAAAATTTTTCTAAGATGGAGCATTTTAATCCATTAAAAATGAAGCATAAGGCAGAACAATGGGAAGTCAATAACAGTGTCAGCATTGTAAAAAATTATATGCAGGAATATTTGCAGTTGATGGAAAAGGACGACAGCCTTACGGTGGGTGCTATTATGGAAGCTGCAGCACAGATACGAAGATTTACACTGGGGATTGGTGAAATGGAGGCATATTTGTCCTATAATAAAGATATTTTAATTGGTGAATCAGGATATGATCTTTATAAACTTTTCTTTGGTCTGTCAATTCAGACATATGCAAAAAAATATGATATTGAACCGATTACAAAAGAGATGAATTTAATGATAAAGGTTGCTGAAAAATTAAATGTTTATAATCCTAGAATGCTTAACCGGCGTGCGAATGAAGTTAAGAATTATGATTTTGACAGTGCAATAAATGGTGGCAGTGATGGGGAAGGTACGAAACAGGGAGTCAGACAAGAGATTGATATTATGACAGAGGATTGTCTTGGCCATATTTTAGAGTATGCCGGTTATAAGGATGATGAGATAGAAAATATATGTAAAATGGTGGAAGGTTATCGGGATTTACCGGATATGTTATCAACAAGCAGCGAAGTATATGCCCTTAGAAAACAGTTGACTTCTGTTTTTTATGATATCTATTATAAAGTATTTATGAAAGCGGTAAAAGACGAGAATACACTGACACCTGTCTTGGAAATGTTTTTAAATTTTGGTTTTATGGATTTATCGTTTACAGGAGAGGAGAATGCGGCTGCACTTTATGATCTGTCGGCACATCTGGATATTTGTCATTCAGAACATATTTATACTATTTATGAATGGTTAAAGTGTATTTACAAAGGAGAAAAAGAACCATCCAAAAATGAATTTGATCTGGATTATACAGCGTATCTTGCAGATTTGCGTAAAAATGGAAGTATTACACCGGAGCAGGTTGCTGAATATCAGCAGGATCAAGAAAAGAAAGTGGAATATGAGATTAGAAATATGTTTCCTTCTGTCAATAAGATAACGTATGGCAAGATTACAACATTTTGTCCAATCTTATGTAAAGATGATTTGATCAATACCGTTGAGAAAATGTTGGTTACGGCAGAAAGACTGGAAAATGCATTAAATGAGATCAGGAAAATTGATTATTCTGTATTTTATCGGGAGGTGACCTTTTCGGATGTTGATAAAGGAATCAACTGCGAAAGAATTATGAAAGAAGTTCTACCGGACATTATTTTAATGCCGAATGCGGGAAGCAGGGTTATCATGTGGCAGGAAACATCAGGAGCAAAAACTGATACACCGGCAAGAATCATGTTTCCGATCTTTACAGCACTGGATATAGATGAGTTGATGTTAGGAGCAGTGGGCTGGTATCGTTGGGAAATGTGCCGGAGAATACAAGGAGTTCATTGGAATGATGTCCGTGAAAAGTCACTTACGGCAGAGTATAACGATTATATTCAGTTTTACCGCAAAAATCATGAACTGTCCACTGAAGCAAAGGAAAAAATAAAGAGTGCATTGTTACGTGCTAAAAATAATTACCGTGAAGTATTTGTAAAGGATTATATTAACTGGATCAAGTTTGAATCAAAAGGCAGTTTCCGTTTAAATAAAATATCCAGGGAGATACTGGTTAAATATTGTCCGTTTGCAAAAGCCGTAAGGGAAGAATTAAAATCAAATCCACTGTATCAAAATGCGATTGCAAAATTTGAGATAGAAACGACAAAAACTCTGCAGAGATTTAACAGTGTATATGATAAGTATGTAAAAGCAGGTGGAGAAATTACCCCGGATTTAAAGGAAAATTTATTATATTATCAAATGTAGCCGGGGAAAGGCTAAAAGAAACCTGACAGAAAAGAAGTATTTTCTTTTAGAAAGCAGTTATAGACGCAAGGAAGGAAAAAAGATATATGGAACTATACATCGTACGCCATGGAGAGACTGTATGGAACGCAGAGAATTTACTGCAGGGCAGTACCGATATTGAACTGAGCGAAAACGGAAGAGCATTGGCGGGAGAAACCGGTGAAAATCTGGAAGAAGTACATTTTGATAAAATCTACAGTTCTCCGTTGATCCGTGCTTATGAAACAGCAAATCTGATTAGGGGACATAGAAATATTCCCATAATCCGGGATGAGCGTTTACGGGAGCTATGTTTTGGAGTCAATGAAGGGAAGAACATGCTAAAGCTTCTAAAAGATGAGGAGGATCCGTTTCATTATTTTTTTAAACGGCCGGATTTATATCAGGCACCTGCCGGAGGGGAAACGTTGGAACATGTTTGTGGGCGTGCAGCGGAGTTTATGAGAGAGATAATCGAACCGCAGGAAAAAGAGACCGAACGGATTATGATCGTTGCCCATGGAGCCTTAAATAAAGCTATTATGTGCCATATCCGGCAGCATGGAACAGATAAATTCTGGTCCGGTGGATTACAGAAAAACTGTAATGTGATGATAGTAAAGCGGGAGAACGAAGAATATCAGGTTATAGAGGAAACAAGGATTTTTTATAGGGAACATTGATTTTAGCAAATATTGAGCCGGACTGGGAATATTCCGATGATAAATTCCGGTCCGGCTGTAGTTTTTACTTGAAATAGAGATTATCTGGATTTTACTTCCTTCCATAATGCGTTATACATCTTATCTGCATCTTCACCGAGATATTGGAATGTTTCCAGTTTACTATACTGGGAAAGGTCCGGAAAGGCAATTTCACTGTTTCGGATATCTTCATCCTCAATCAGTTTCCGGGCTTCCATATTCGGAGTAGAGTAGGTGATATATTCAAAGTTCATAAGTGCAATATCTGGGCGGCAGAGAAAGTTAATAAATTTTTCTGCATTTTCCTTGTTGGGTGCGTTTTTTAAAATGCACCAGGAATCAATCCATACGTTGGTTCCCTCCTTTGGAATCACATATTCCAGATTTTCATTTTCTCTTTGAGAATAGATGGCTTCACCGGAATAGATTACACCGATGGCGGCTTCGTTTCCGATCATTTTATCCCGGACTTGGTCAACTACATATGCCTGAGTCAAAGGTTTTTGTTGGATTAAAGCCTCTTTTGCTTTTACCAATTCTTTCTCATTGGTGGAATTCATGGAGTAGCCGAGTTTCTTTAAGGCCACCATAAAAGCGTCTCGGACAGAATCCTGCATCAGGATATTATCGGCATATTTTTCGTTCCATAGAATATTCCATGAATCCACCGGTTCCTCTACCATAGATTTGTTATAAAGAATGCCCACTGTACCAACGCAGTAAGGGATACTGTATCGGTTTTCCGGATCAAATTCCTTTGATTGTTTATAGTAGTTGGGGTCGATATTTTTGTAATTGGGGACATTGTCAAAGTTTATTTCTGCCAGCAGGTCATTTTCAATCATTTTTTGGATCATGTAATCAGAGGGGCAAACTACATCATATTCAGCGGCCCCGGATTCTATTTTCGGATACATGGTTTCGTTGGTTTCATATTCATCATATATAACTTCAATACCGGTTTCCTCTTTAAACAAATCAATCACGTCAGGGTCAAGATATTCTCCCCAGTTATAGACAATAACCTGTTTACTGTCTGTTTCGACTGAACCGCTTTTGAAAATGGCGGCAAAACCTATGAGTAAAAGAAAGCCTAAAATAGCAACAGCATAGTTTTTGGCTGCCAAATGTTTGGTTTTCTTTTGCCTCATACGCCGTTCCTTCCAGACCGGTGCAAGATTAATTATAAAAAGCAGTAGGAACACGGTTAAAAATATAATGGTGGAAAGGGCATACATTTCCGGTTTGATTCCTTTACGGATCTCTGTATATATCTTAGTGGAAAGTGTATCTACACCGGCCCCTTTTGTAAAATGGGTAATGATAAAGTCATCTAAAGACATGGTAAATGCCATTAAAAAACCGGATAACACACCAGGCAGGATATCTGGAAAAACAACTTTAAAAAAGGCATATACCGGTGAGGCTCCAAGGTCCAGGGCAGCCTCATAGGTATGAGGATTCAGTTGTCGAAATTTTGGCATTACATTTAGGATTACATAAGGAATATTAAATGTAATATGTGCAAGCACAATCGTCTGCATTCCAAAGCGGAGTCCTAAACTGATAAATAAAAGCATTAAAGAGATTCCCGTTACAATATCCGCATTGAGCATAGGAATGTTATTAACTCCAAGTAAAAGACTGCGGGAACGTGTTTTCATTTTACACAAAGCAATGCAGGTAACTGTTCCGATGATTGTAGCAATGGCAGAGGATACAATAGCAATAAACAGTGTATTGTAAAGTGCTTCCATAATTGCCTGGTTTTTGAATAGGGCAGAGTACCATGCAACGGTAAAGCCGCCCCATTTTGCACGGGTTCTGCTATTGTTAAAGGATAGCACGATTAATGTGATAATAGGGGCATAAAGAAATATAAAAATAATCATAATATAGCATCGTTCTAAAAATCGCTTCATCAGAATAAACTACCCTCCCCGTTCTTATCAAAAATGGAGGAAACAGCCATATTGATCAGAATAAAAATGATCATGGTTAGAGAAAGACCGCTCCCCAGATTCCAGTTACTTGCCTGGGTAAATTCCTGTTCAATTACATTACCGATCAATAAAATTTTACTGCCTCCCAACAGGTTTGAAATCACAAAAGTAGTCAGAGCAGGAATAAATACCATTGTAATGCCGCTGATTACACCTGGAATAGTTAAAGGAATAATAATTTTAAAAAAGGTTTGTGCACTATTTGCTCCCAAATCCCTTGCTGCATTGATGACATCAGGATCTAATTTGATCAATGCGTTATAAATCGGTAAAACCATAAATGGCAGGAAATTATATACCATGCCAAGAATAATAGCATATGGAGTGTTGATAATGTTAAGCGGAGGCAAATGAAAAAAGGCAAGAATGGAATTCATAACGCCGGTTTTTTCAAGCAGAGTCTGCCATGCCAGAGTACGTAATAAGAAATTCATCCACATGGGCAGGATGAAGATTAATACAATAAAGCTGTTCCGGTTTACTCCAAGCCCGGATAAAATAAGGGAAAGGGGATAGGCAAGAACCAGACAGATTATAGTGGCAATAAGGGAAAGCAGGATGGATAATCCAAGTGCTTTTATGTGTTCGGGCTCTGCAATTGCCATAACATTTTCTAAAGTAAATACTCCTGATTTGTCCACAAAACCATAATAAAATATCATAAAAAGGGGAATCAGGATAAAGACAACAGACCATACTGTAAATGGCATTGCCAGCCACTTTCCATGTTTATTATTCACTGTAAGCAACCTCCTCATCAACTGATTCCGGTTTGTGCATAATCTGGATATTAAATGGATCCACACGTATGCCTACCTTCTCACCGGCCGGGTGCATCTGGGTAGAATGAATCAGCCATTCAAAGTCGCCGGCTGTTACTTCCATTTCATAATGTACACCTTTAAATATAACGTGGGTTACAGTACCACAGATCGTGCCTTTATCTGGTGTGTCAAGAATTACATCTTCAGGACGGATTACAACATCCACGGGTTTGTTCGTACCAAAGCCTTCATCCACACATTTCCATTTTGTATCAAGGAAGGACACAAGACGGTCTTCTATCATGATTCCATTAATTAGGTTGCTTTCGCCGATAAAGTCTGCCACGAAGGCATTCTGGGGTTCATTATAAATGTCTTCCGGTGTTCCTACCTGTTGGATATATCCCTGATTCATGACTACAATGGTATCACTCATCGTAAGAGCCTCTTCCTGATCATGTGTGACATAAATAAAGGTAATTCCTAACTCATTTTTTAATCGGATCAATTCATACTGCATATCCTGACGGAGCTTTAAATCCAGAGCACCGAGGGGTTCATCTAACAGTAAGACTTTCGGTTCATTTACAATAGCACGGGCAATGGCAATTCGCTGCTGCTGTCCGCCACTTAAAGAGTTTGGTTTTCTGTTCTCATAACCGTCAAGGTTTACAAGTTTTAAAGCATATTTAATCTTATCATCAATATAAGTTTTACTTTTATTTTTTAGTTTAAGACCGAAAGCAATATTTTCTGCAATTGTCATATGGGAGAATAAGGCATATTTTTGGAATACCGTATTAAGCTGCCTTTTATTTGGTGGAAGAGAAGTAATATCCTCTCCGTTAAACATAACTTTTCCGGAATCCGGTTGTTCAAAACCACCGATAATGCGGAGAGTGGTAGTTTTTCCGCACCCGGAAGGACCAAGCAGCGTTAAAAACTCGTTTTCTCTTATATATAAATCCAAATGATCCAGAATGACATTGTTGTCGTAGGATTTGGTGATGTTCACTAAGTCGATTAATCGGTTTGCCATTTCTGATACCTCCTAATTAAGAATATAATATAGGTAATTGCGAAACTCCCTATTTTCAAATCTAGTTGTGCAATATAGACAATGTCATAAGCAGGGTGCCCAGCGTTGATATTGTCTATATTGTACAACGGTCGGTAACGAAAACAGAGTTTCGCAAATGCTTAAAGAATAAGATACATAATGTCGATTAGACTGTTTTGGATTGCTAAAAACTGGGAGGGCTCGAAACCCATATCAGGACAGCACCTGTTTTGCCGGCTTCTATATAATGTCTGCCGGAGGGAGTGAAATAAAAAGATTCTCCCTTTTTTGCTTTGTATATCTGATTACCAATGTGTATCTGAATCGTACCGCTTATAACATATCCAAATTCTTCACCTTCATGTGGAAGGTCGGGATAAGTAGACCCGCCGGCGGTTAGTGTAAGGCGTATCGGTTCCATTTCGTTCTTCTGGGCATTGGGAATGATCCATTCAATGACATTGCCAAGCTCATCATCTTTTTTTTCGAAATAGTCGGTTTGTCTGAATACAATTTGTTCATCTTCTTCATCATTAAAAAAATCTTTTAAATTGGTTCCAAGGCATTGTAAAATGTCTACCAGTGTGGAAATAGAGGGAGAAGTAAGATCGCGTTCAAGCTGGGAAATAAACCCTTTTGAAAGTTCAGCACGGTCGGCAAGTTCTTCCTGTGTCAGTCCTTTTGCAATTCTTATTGTTTTTAATTTGTAACCAATTTTCATTGATGCTCCTTATCTATAATATGAAACTGCTGCAAAGCAGATGAAATATTTTAAACTTGGGGTTTACTTTTACTAAACATATGTCCAGAACTATTATACTTATTCTGGTTGTGAAGTCAATACGAAACAGAAAATTTCGTAAAAGTAAATGTTGCTATTTGTCGTAACAGTTCAGCCTAGGACTTTGCACTTGCTGCAAAGTCCGTAAGAATGTGTATATTCTGCCAAGCGGGAATCCGGATCTTTGCCGAAGGCAAACTTTAAATGGGCCGGATTCCGTAACTATGAAGCCGAAGGCTGAATAGTTACTATTTGTCTGTGAAAATCAGTAACAAGAGTATTCAAATGTGTAAAAGTATGCTACAATACAAGTAAAAACAAGGAAGGGATTCCAATCTTACCGAAGAAGGAAAAGAAGTAGATTCTATGAGACTATTAGATGCAGATATAATTGAAGGATTGTTACATAGTTCCAGTATTTCCAAAGGGATTGAACGAACAATGGAACAGATGATAAACGAATTAGAGATGGATGCTATGTACATTGTCCATTATGAAAAGGGAATTACGGAAGCGGTACTTGCTTATGACTGGGAAAATGGTGAGGAAAAGCATGATCTGGATTTTCAGACATATGTAGACTTCATTGAAGAAAAGTATCGATTTGAAGAAGAGGATATGTATGTGACAAAAGATGTCGCTGCATTTCCCCCAGATGAAAGGAAATTTTATGAGAATTGGGGATATAAAACATTAGTAGAGTATCAGATGCGGAATCATGGAAATGTGATTGGATATTTTATTCTTGGGTGGGAGCATGCAAAAGACTTTTCTGATGAAGAGGAGAATGCTTTACATGTTTTATTCAAATTAATGAATTTGCAGTTAGGAAGGCAATTTTATAATGAAATTGTGGAGGAATGGGATAGAAAACTGTTTAAACTGGTAAATACAATGACAAAGACCATGCTTTATATAGTAGATGATGAACATAGGATTTCTTTTGTTAATAATTATGCGAAAGAAGCGTATCCTAATATCAATACTGGTGATTTTTGTTATAAGGTTATTAAGGGGGAGAAAGTTCCCTGCAGGCAATGTCTGCTAAAAGAGCTGGGAGAAAAAACAGTTAGTTCACATTGTATGTATATTCCGTTTCTGGATGCATCTTTTTATGTGAATGCGGCTGTATTAGGAACCTATGCGAATAATAAGAGGTATGCTCTTGTGCTGCAGGAACAGTCAGAACAGCAGCAGGAACAACATAGAAGTCATATTAGTAATAAGTTCGTATTTGCATTGAAAACATTATACAAAGATTTAATTGCAGTGGAGATACGCAGGGATACTTTTTATAATCTGCTAGAGCAGGATATAAATAAAAAATATTCTTATAGTATGGATTTTGTTTTAAAATGGCTTTCAAAAATACATTTAGATGACAAGCAGGAATTTCTGGAATGCTTTGATATTAATTTTTTACAGAATGCCTATTTAAGCGGTGTTGTCAAAAAAGAAATTGATTTCCGGTACCGGACTCATGAGGGCTGTTACCATTGTATGAATGGGAAGATTCTTTTTGAACAGAATGTGCATAAGGAGGTTACGGTATTTATTTTGTTTCAGGATGTGGAGCAGGCGAGAAGCACACAGATTGAAGAATACAGACAATTAAGGGATTCCTTGATGGCAGCAAGATCATCGGCGGAGTTAAAGGGGGAAATATTATCCAACATTTCCCATGAAATACAGGACCCTGTAAGTGGTATTAACAGTATGGTAGGCGTGGCAAAGCAGGTATATAAGCAGGAAGATAAATTATTGGAATGTCTGGCAAATATCAATGATTATACGGAACGAATGATGCAAATCATGGATTCTCTTCTGGCAATTGTTAAAGTGAATAATGATGCGATTGTGATTGCAAAACAGCCATTTCGTCTGGAGCACTTTCTAAACCGTATTGATATTGCAGTAAGAGAAAGAATTGAAAAAGAAAATCTGCAGCTGCAAATAGAATGCCAGTGTCATTATACAAGGCTTTTAGGTGATGAAATTCGTCTTCAGCAGGCAATGTTAACACTGATTAATAATGCGATTTCCTATACACCGATATCAGGACAAATCAGGCTGACTGCAAAGCAGGTTGCTGCAGATGCTAAAAAGGTTTATATCCGGTTTATATTAGAGGATACAGGAAATGGACTGACAGATAAGATGAAAGAAAGTATTTTTGGTTTTCACCATAACGAGACAAATGGCTTGATTGATGAGGAACACTTTGATTTATCTCTGGCATCAAAGATTATACAGCTTATGGGCGGGGAGATAGGAATCAATGTAGACAGAGCCGGTACACATTTGTATTTTACGCTCCCGTTTGAACTGCAGGAGGAAAGAGATAAAACAACGAAGAAAAAAAGAACAACGGCTGTGGGTGACTTTACAGGTAAGAGAATTCTTCTTGCAGAAGATAGTGAAATGGGGCAGGATGCTCTGCGGGCAGTTCTTGAAGTTGTAGGTTTCAAGATCGATACTGTTAATAATGGAAAACAGGCGGTCATTCGTTTTATTTCACAACCGGCATTTACCTATGATGCAGTCTTAATGGATATTGATATGCCATTTATGGATGGACAGGAAGCAACAAAATGTATCCGCATATCCGGTAAAGAGGATGGGGAATCCATACCGATTATTGGACTGATACCAAATACTTATGAAGAAGATGTTAGAGAATCCCTTCAGGTGGGTATGCAGGCACATCTTGCAAAACCGGTTGATGTGGACAAATTATATAGAGTATTAGAAAAAGTAATTCCTGTTGAGGAAATATGACAGTGTCAAATGGTTTATGAAAACTTACAAGACGGGAATTGCCTGTCAAAATTGGTCACAAGAAAAGGAGGCAAATATATGAGTTATATTTTAGCAAGTGATGCAACCCTTGATTTACCGCTGGATCTGGTAGAGAAATATCATATTGCGGTTGTACCCATGGCTTTTAATCTGGATGGTCAGGAGATTTTACATTATCCCGATGAGAGAAACATGTCTATCGAAAGTTTTTATGAGGCATTGAAGCAGGGAAAGACGGCCTCTACGTCACAGATTAATCCTGCAACCTATGTGGAATTTTTTACTCCGGTTTTAGAGAAAGGAGAGGATATTCTCTATGTATGTTTTACGTCGGGCTTAAGTGGAACTTATCAGTCTGCGTTAATTGCAAAGGATATGTTGTCGGAGGATTTTCCAGAGAGGACAATCTATGTCATTGATTCCCTTTGTGCATCTGCAGGATTGGGATATTTTATGAATCTTGTGGGACAGAAAAAAGATGCGGGATTCACATTGGAGGAATTGAAAGACTGGGTGGTTGAAAACCGGACAAGACTTGCACACTGGTTTACAGTAGATGATTTGTTCCACTTACAGAAGGGAGGAAGACTTTCTCTTGCGGAGGCAATGCTTGGAAGTGCTCTTAAAATTAAGCCGATCATCAGCGTAGATGGTGAAGGAAAGCTTTATGTAGAGAATAAGGTTAGAGGAAACAAAAAAAGTGTGGAATATATGATCGCGAAGATAAATGATACGATGGACGAGAATGAACGTACAGTATTTATCGGTCATGGGGACGCAGAAGAAAGGGCACTGGAATTAAAGGAGAAACTATTGGAAAGAACGAAAGCTGAGAATATCAGAATTACGAAAATTGGACCAATTATAGGAACACATACCGGCCCTGGTATGTTAGCGGTTCTTTTTATGGAAAAACCGGAATAGAATAGTAGATAAGATTCTGTCACATTTTAGATAGGATTTCCATACTATAGAGTATACGAAAGGAATAAGGAGATTTTTCGTGGAATCCTATTGTAATATGAATTCTTCAAATGGAAGAGGTTACCGTAATGCGATGAACCAGAACTGCAGGCAGAGGGAAATGCAGAACGGTATGAATGAACAAAGAAGATGGGGGCAGGATGGCAGAGGAAGAAGTGTAGAGGTAGATTGTGTCTGCAAGGTATCTTCTTCAAAGAATTGTCATAAAAATGACCCTATGGAAAAACTTGGAAATCAGTTTCCTTTAGTAATGGCATATGTTCCATGGCAGCAGTGGGGTGAATTATATGATGCCGACTGTGGATTGATGCAGGGCACCATATTTAAAGAGCTCAATCAAATCTTTTGCGGAGTGAGGTGTTAGCCATGGAAAATATGTGTAAAGAAGATTTAATGAAACTGATCCAAAACACAAATTTTGCTATCATAGAAATGGCACTTTATCTGGATACACATCCCGATAGCTCTTGTGCATTAGACACCTATCATGACTACCACAAAACGTTAAAAAAGGCAGTGGAAGTCTATGAAAAAAGTTTTGGGCCATTGACGATTTATGGAGTATATAACGAAAACTTTTGGAGCTGGGGAGATGAACCATGGCCATGGCAGAAGGAGTGTGATTGTTAATGTGGACTTATATAAAAATGCTGGAGTATCCAGTGAACATTAAAACAACGGATGCGAAGCTTGCAATGGCGATTATGAGCCAGTTAGGTGGTCCGGATGGAGAAAAAGGAGCGTCAACCAGATATTTGTCACAGCGTTATGCAATGCCGAATAATAAAGTAATTGGAGCTTTGACGGATATCGGCACAGAAGAATCTGACCCACGAAGGTATCAGTATTGTTTTTATACCGGAATTCGTGGGTGCAGGTCAATTTCAAAGTTATTATAAGGACCATTTATTGGGGAGCGTTCGGTTTTTATATAATCAATACGCTCAATAATATCGGTAAGTAATGCGTTCTTTTGTTCCGGGTCTAATGCGGCATAAATATCAAGTACATTCTCAATTTTAGGAATTAAAATATTTTTCTTATTTAATAAACGTTCCTCTTTCTGTATTTGTTTTAGGATATCATCTTTTTTTGCATTCTGTTTCTCAATTTTGGCATTAATAGTATTACTCCTTTTTAAAAATAATTCAGGAGTATATACACCCTGCTCTACAAGATCGTATGCATTATCTAGTTGCGTATTTAAAGTAGCGATTTCTTTATCAATTTCCGAAAGAGTATCTTTTAAAATATTAATGGAACCGGTATCTGGCTGACGGTCCGATCCCTCAATTTTAAGGGACTCTAAATAATCTTGCAATACCTCAATTACTGCTGTCTCTAACACAGTTTCGTAAGAAGAAATATTTTTGCAACCCTTTGTAGGACATATAATCATGGTTTTACAGCGGTCCTGTGGCCGTCTAATCATTTTATGGCCGCACATCTTACAATAGACAAGCCCGGCAAGCGGATTTTGTATTTTAAGAGCACTAGCCACTGGTTTACTCGGGTGACTCTTAAATATTTCCTGCACTCTGGAAAAAATCTTGTCATCAACAATAGCTTCATGTAATCCATCAAATATTGCATAATTTTTGTTACGAGGTCTGGAAACCTGCAGGGAACCGCCAGAGGTTTTCTTAGAAGTAGCACGTTCCCCACGCTTTACTTTTCCAATATAGACCACGTTAGTAAGGATATCCTTAACCGTGCTATAGCTCCAATGCTCTGTAGGAGCAGGTGCATGCATAGAATTTAAACGATCTGCGATGGCAGAATAACCAATATGTTCATCTCCATATAGATGGAATATAAGTCTTACAATTTCTGCTTCTTTAGGGACGATTTTAAGGCTCCACCCCTTCTGATCCGGCAGCTTATACCTCTCGTAACCGAATGGAGCTTTATTATACGGCCACTTTCCTTCGGATACAGATTGTAGAACTCCACGTTGTTGCCGCCGTGTAATCGCCTTATATTCACGTCTGGACTGGAACAGCCCATATTCAAAAAATTCTTCGTCGAACTCGTTGTTAGGGTCATATGTTTTCAGGGGTGTAACAATAAGGGTTTCTGAAAATTTAAACACTTGTGCGATGATACCCTGATCTATAGTGTCCCCTCTTGCAAGACGCTCTACCTCTACGACAAGAACACCTTTCCACATGCCGGCTTCGACATCTTGTAAAAGCTGCTGCATTTCCGGACGAGCTGCAATAGTATCCCCAGATACAACTTCGTGGTAAATTTTCCCAATTTTTATACCAGATTGTTCCGCATAAGAAGAAAGCATTTGTTCGTGCCGGGCGAGAGTGTCAATGCCGTTTCGCTCTGCGTCTAAATCTTTTCTGGATTTTCTTAAATAAATACAGTAAGGACGATTGTCTAAGGTTGTTGCATTTTCGTGCATATATAGTTCCTCCAATTGTGCGATACCGCACAAACAAAATTATAAAGAATTTAATCTCTGTTCAAGAGCATCTTGGAGCAATTGCGAAAAATTAATACCGGCCCGCATGCCTTCATCATTCATCCATTCCGGAATGGTTAAAGTTTTTTTGACTGCCTTTCCTGAAAAGTGCTTTCGATATTCCACAGTATCACACTTTATTAAGGAAACGAATTCGCCATCATCAACAGGAATAGAGCTTATATTAGAAGGGGTAGGAATTGTTTTTTTATCTGTTTCGTAGCCGTATAAGGTTAATGCAAGAACATCTTCTGCCATTTCTAATGCTTCATTTAAAGAATCTCCACATGTATAACATCCGTCTAAGTCTTTAAATATCACAGAGTAACCGGTATCTTCTTTTGTAAAAACAGCAGGGTAAATATATTTTGCCATTATTATACCTCCAATCTAAATTAATATGTTATAGGAAGAGCAGGGCTAAAACCCTGCATCTTTCTTGATACTGTTGTAAGTTCCTTTTTTTACATCCTGTGATGGATGTCTGGGAACAGAAAACTGTTTACCAGATAGGGGGCTATACCAAATATCGTGCCGGGAACCGTGCCGGATGATACTGCACCCATTCTTTTTTAGTATCTTTTGCAATTCAGAAACCTTCATAT
>CAJUBR010000060.1 GCA_910584695.1 uncultured Lachnospiraceae bacterium | reverse complement strand
GGAGGAATCAGTACCAAGCTGGCTGAGTGGAGCAAAATATCTGTTCCAAATAGAGGACAGATATAGGAATGAGAAGTTGCAAATCTCTGCTTAATCAGCAGACACTAAATAATAGTATTGATAAAATATCCGGCAATTTAATGAATCAATTTTGACAGTGCCGCCGAAGCTTTACTGATTGCCAGGATCGCTTCTGCGGCATTTTCCTTTTTGTTATTTTCATAAGCATGAAATCCCCCATAGTTAATAATAGAGAGTAAAATATTGGTCTGTAGATCATTCCTTTTTTCAGGATATTTCTGATAGATATATTCTTTGATGGAATGGTCTATTTTTCTTACAAAAATGTCAAAACGATCTCCGGAAAACAAAATATTACATAACTGTCCTTGGGCAGCAAATGCCTGAAATAAATCTTTTGTTCCCTGTTCTGGATTGGAAAACATTAATTCCGGGTCGGGCATAGCTTTAATAATCTGTTCTAATGCATCATTTTCCAATGTATCCGATAAATCATAAATATCCTTGTAATGAAGATAAAAGGTTGCCTTATTAATCATTGCAAGATCGGCAAGTTCCTTTACCGTAATTTTATCAAGGTTCTTTTTCGCTCTCAAAGTGATAAAGGCGTTAATGATGGAATTTCGTGTTTTCAATATTCTTAAATCAGTTTTCTTTTCATTTTCCTGCATGTTCTGTTCCTCCTTCCCATAATGCTTAATAGACATTTGCAAAGATTTTTTTTAAGATTCCGTTGTACAATATTGTAAGCGGGGTTTTGCAATTATCTAATAATGATTGACAGATTTTAAAATCAGTCGGGTAATTATTTATTTTCTTAAAATGTTGCATAAAATATTGATTAGATAATTTGTATATGGAAATCTTACATAGATTCATTATAATTAACTATAAACCAATATGCGACTATAGTCAATTATTTATTTTTTGAGGTAACAGTTTAAATTCAATAGAGGAGGAATCCATTATGGATATGTACGGTTTTTATACAGGAAAGGAATTTGAGGCTTATAAGACACAGGGGGCACATGTTGAAAACGGGGGAGTGCGTTTTTGCACCTTTGCTCCTGCGGCCTGTAAGATTGCGGTAATCGGTGATTTTAATAATTGGCAGGAATGGTATATGAATAAAATAAATGACGGTAACTTTTATGAAGCATTTATACCGGATGCAAAGGCGGGACAAATGTACAAGTACCGCATTTATACATCCGATACGGCTTTTGTGGATCATTGTGATCCCTATGGATTCGGTATGGAACTCCGTCCTGCAAATGCTTCTATCATAAGAAATCTGGATAGCTATACATTTCGGGATGAAACATGGATGAATGCAAGAAAGACGGACTATACAAAGCCCCTTAACATTTATGAAGTACATGCCGGTTCATGGAAAACAAATGAAAAAGACGAAAACGGCTGGTTCCATTATGAGGAGCTGGGAAGAAAACTGGTTCCTTACCTGAAAAAGCAGGGATATAATTATGTGGAATTTCTTCCCCTTAGTGAGCATCCATGTGATGAATCATGGGGATATCAGAATACCGGATTTTTTGCACCCACTTCCCGGTATGGGACAGCGGAGGAGTTAAAGAAAATGATTGATTATTTCCATCAAAATGAGATTGGTGTGATTATGGATTTTGTGCCGGTGCATTTTGCGGTAGACGGATATGCTCTTGCAAATTATGACGGGACTGCACTTTATGAATATCCTAACAGTGCAGTGGGAGTCAGCGAATGGGGAAGCTGCAATTTTATGCATTCCCGCGGGGAGGTGAGGAGCTTTTTACAGTCTGCAGCAAATTACTGGCTTTTGGAATATCATTTTGATGGAATACGAATGGATGCAATCAGTAATATTATTTACTGGCAGGGGGACGCGTCCAGAGGAGTAAATGGGAATGCAGTAGATTTTATTAAGACCATGAATCAGGGATTAAAGGAACGGCATCCAGGGTGCCTGCTGATGGCAGAGGATTCTACAAATTATCCAGGGGTTACGAAGGCAGTCTGGGAAGGCGGGCTTGGATTTGATTATAAATGGGATATGGGATGGATGAATGATACTCTTTCTTATTTTCAAAGTCATCCCGATTACCGAAGCAGGGATTATCATAAGCTTACTTTTTCTATGATGTATTATTATGATGAACGTTTTTTACTTCCCCTATCCCATGATGAAGTGGTACATGGCAAAGCTGCCATTGTACAGAAAATGAATGGGGATTATGACGGGAAATTTCCGCAGGCAAGGGCATTCTATATGTATATGTATGCACATCCCGGAAAGAAGCTTAATTTTATGGGGAATGAATTGGGACAGCTTCGTGAATGGGACGAGAAAAGAGAGCAGGACTGGAATCTGTTAGAATATCCGATCCATGACGGATTTTTCCGGTTTATGGAGAAATTAAATCATCTCTATCTGGAATATCCTGCATTTTTTGAAGGAGATTATGAAAAGGAAGGTTTCCAATGGCTTGACTGCCAGCAGGAGGAAAAAGTAATCTATGTGATAGAGCGGAGAGCACTTCAGGCCGGAAAAAATCTGATAGCAGTGTTTAATTTTTCGGAGAAAATGTGGAAAGATTATTCATTTTCTGTAGAAGGTGTGGAGAATTTGCAATTACTGCTGTCTTCTGACGAAGAGGAATATGGAGGTACAGGTATTTTTAGGCAGAAAACACTGAAAGTAGATAATGGAACGGTGACACTGGATGTGCCACCTATGTGTGGGTTATATTTTCTAGGCTGATAGTGTTACAAATTTTATGGGTTTATAAAATTCTGATGCTCTTTGAACAATTCTTTATATAAAGCTTCTGCACTCCAAAATACATTGTTTGGTGTAATTATGGCCTTTAGTCCGATTGACGGAATGGAGGCCTCTTTATACTTTGCAAGGAAAGTATCTACTAAGTCGGAATCCATACCGGAAAATATCATCATTTCAGATGGAAATTCAGGACCGGTATAAGTCGTGTTTTCACGATGAAAACCGGAAATTCCTGCCAGATAGCCTAATTTCTGATTGTAAGCAGAGTGTTTGATTTTGTTAGTCTGTATCTTGAGAGAACGGCAGATTGTCTCAATCTGCTTTGCCTTACCTGATTCTATATGAAATAAGAGAATTTGTGGTTTATTTGACATAGAAGACCTCCTGAAATGTATCTTTTTAAGAAGTATAGACGAATTTTTTTCAAAAATCAACTAGAAATAACGGATGAAGAAAGATTTACTTGTATTATGACAAATTAAGGAATATAATTTGTTTATCACAACCGTGATAATCATTAGGTTTAGGAGGAAATTGAGAATGAAGAGGTTCAAACGATTTATGAAATGGGCGACAGTGATGTTTGCTTTTAGTGTTGTGTTTTCTTTTTGCATAACGTCACAGGCTGCAGAAAGGAAAAAGGGAGTAGTATATGTTAATCCATTGAATTACATATCTGTTCTGAAAATGCGTATGGAGGAAAACAGCTTTAGCAGTTTTTCGGTATATTATGCCGAAAAAGGGGACTATATTGCAGATGTCAAGACCAGTAAAAAAAATTTACGTGCAGAGGTAACGGATCAGACGAATAGCAGTGATTCAGGTGATGCAACGATTACATTGTATTCTGCAAAAGAGGGCAATTATACCGTATCCTTTAATGTTAGAAAGATTGACGGTTCTGTCAGGGGAACATATAAGATGAAGGTATATTGTACGAAGAATAGTTTTATATATAATAAGATCATGCTGAACAAGACAGCCGTTTATCAGTCTCGGACAAAGAAATCAGGAGATACGACTACCCGGTCTGTTAAGTCCAATTATAAGATATCTTCCGGTCTTAAATCAGCTAAGCTGAAGGTTACGCCGAATAAAGGATATTCTATTACGGGAATTACTGTAATATCAGTAGATAAAAATGGAAATTATTCTTATAAAACAATTAAGAATGGAAAGAAGATTAATCTTTCACAAAAATATGAGTATGAGGGTAGAAGCACAGGCAGCTATAAGATGCGTTCTGCAAGGAAAATAACGTATGTTTATATTTCATACAAGGATAAATACTTGGGAAGCTCTGTAAAATATTCTATTACGAAAACCCATGGTGTAAAAGAAATCAAAAAAGTTACAAAACGTGCCAATAGACAGACTTCAACCTCATATTCTAAAGTTCCGGCTGCAGACATTAAATTGTCAGCATATTAAGGAGTTATGAAAGGAGAATATTATGAACAGGATTAAAAAATCTAAAATAGTTTTGCAGATGAGTATATTATTATTCGCATGTATGCTGGTGCCCTTTTTTGATGTGAAGGCATTTGCAGCTACCAAAGTAGAAAACCAGCCACAGAAACTGGTAAAAGAGCTTGTTGGCACATCATATTCTTTTAGTAATGTTTCCAATTTAAAGATTAATGGTAAGGCACCTAAGAAAATGAAAAAGAAAGTAAAAGCGATACAGACCGGCAATGGTACAACATACATCCGGACAGGTGCATATTATACATCGGAATCGGCATATAAGAATACTGCTGCATATGATGCTGCACGTAATAAGTACAAATATATAAAACATTATGATTATACATTAGATTTTCTAAAGGAAGGGACTTATACGATTACTTATGACCAGTATTCTTATACAACGACTTATACGAGCGTGTCGGGAAAGGGTTACCAGCTGGTTACACCGACGGTTACAAAGAGTCATTATACTTACAAATTTAAGATTGAGAACAGCTCTAATGCAATTAAGTCAGTTAAGTTAGGGAAAAAAGCCCAAATTACTACCAGTGAATCCAAAAGCAATTTTAAGAGCACTTCCAAATCTATCAGAAACAGTTTTTTAACCGGAAACAGTGGGAAATTAAGCATAAAAACCAATAAGGGATACTCAATTACGAGTATAATCGTCGTTACATATGATCGGGAAGGAAATTCCGTAATGACACAGGTTAATAATAATAAAACAGTAGTATTTGGACAGTATTTAAAGAATAACTCCTATACATCTGTTTGGAATCCAGCTTACAAGTATATTTCCAAATCTATGTATAAGCCAACAGAAATCTATGTTGGGTATAAAGATAATTTTACAGGTTCTTATACAAAATATTACATTGATGGGAACAGAGTAGTATCAGAATATACATCTGGAAAAGAGAACACTGTAAATACCAGATATGCGACGATAGGTGATAAAGATGGATATATGCCATATGGTGGATCCTGTTATAAGAAATATATATTTTATAAAAAATAATACCAATATTGAATAGATTGACAGGAAATAAAAAATAAACCATTTGTATCGTGTCGATTGTAGAACTAAATGATGTGGGTGTCTGGTTGTCAATGCAGACTTTTTAGGAATCAGTTAAATTCTTCTGGCACCCACATCATTACAATATTAATTAAGTGCGGCAACTAAAGCAGCAATCTCATCAGGAGAAAGTTTTTTGTTTGAATCTTCTGAAACAGGAGAAATATCAGTTGATGTTCCTTCTGTCTGAGTAATGCTGTTATTTTTGTAGGCAGGATGGGATTCTCTTTTAGGAGCCGGATCAGCAGCGTCAAATAAAGCTGCGATTTCATCTGCGGATAACGTTTTATTTGAATTACTGTCTGAATCATTGATTGTTGTAACGGATTCTAATGGTTCAGCTTTTTTTAACTCTTCGGCGACCATTTCATCTATATCAGCAGCCTCTTCAGTTACAGCAGAAGCTGGGGAAAATGCGGAATCATCTGGGAATGTTATGTCATCCGGATTTTTGGCAATGGTTTCTTCAACTACAGAATCGCTAGTTTCTATAGCCGTCATTTCTGCAGCAAAATCTTCCAGTGCAGGTTCGGTCTCTGGTACGGTTAATGGTTCTGCAGTAAAATCTACTGTGTCCGATGTAGGAGAAACAGATGCTATGCTCTGTGCAGGAATCTGAACCTGTTGGATTCGGTTTGAAATATTTTGAAGTTCCTGAGCGATATGATTGAGCTGCAACAACAGTTCCTGATTTGTTCCGTCCGGCAGGTTTTTTAAGTAATGAACAATTTCCTCCAGTGTTGTAGCCAGTTCGGGATGAGCCGGCTGAAGCCGGTCAAAGCTTTGCGTCATCGTATCCCTCAACTGACTGCCTATGTCTTTAATGCTTGTAGTTATTTTGATTGCGTTGTTCTGATCATTTCTAAGGATTAATTTACTTGTTTTAATCTGGGCACTGGATAGAGAAGCCAGATTTTTATAAAGAGCCTCCTGACTTTCTATATAATTATTTTCTAAAGTAGTTACTGCCTGTGCCGCTTGTTTTGTATACAGGTAAGTAGCTTTTCCAATCTGGGACTGTGCACCACCCATCGTTTCAAGCTGTGTTGAAATATCGTCTATATAAGTTTTGAGCTGTACATTTAACGATTTATTTTTCATCGTGGAAAAGGTAATGAAATTTCGTGTCAGAATAAATGCAGTAATTAAAAAGAACAAGCTGGTTCCAATTACCGCATAAATGATATCATGATACATAATTAAAGTGTAAATGAGAGCGATTGCCGCAGTCAGTGTAGCAAGCACAGATAATGTCAGTTTGTTGTCCTGTTTGTTCATGTTATGGTACCTCCATTTTATACCTTTTCCTTGTATTGTTATGGATAAATTTACTGTTTGTTTATTATACATGAAAAAACGGGATTCGTAAAGAATAAGGAATTGCATTTTGCAGGAAAAACTGTATGGTAAAACTATGGCAGTGAGCCAGATTGTTTTGGACAAAGACCTTTTAATGGATAGAGGTCTTTTTTTGCATTGATACAAAACGTGACAAAAGTCATATACAAAACAGGTCTTTTTTCACTACCCAAAGGCATCTGGTCTTGCTATTATAATCTTACACAATATATGTATGACAATGGAGGCTTGAAATGATAGGAATTTATTTTAGCGGAACGGGAAATTCCAGACATGCAGTGGAAGTTTTTATGAAGAAATATGATGGATCGGAAAAGACATATTCAATAGAGGATGTAAATATAGCTGAGTACATAAAAGGCAGCAGGGAACTTGTTTTTGCCTATCCGGTACAATACAGCAATATCCCTAAAATAGTAAAGGATTTTATAGATCAAAATCAAAGTTTATGGAATGGTAAAAAAATTTTTGTGATAGCGACGATGGGATTGTTTAGCGGAGATGGAGCAGGAATGGCAGGACGAAGATTTCGAAGATATGGTGCAGAGATTATGGGTGGATTGCATTTGAAAATGCCAGACAGCATTGCCGATGTAAAAGCACTGAAACGCCCACTCCCCCAAAATAAGGAACTGGTTTGGTTAGCGGAGCAAAAGATCGACAAGGCAGTGCAGGATATAAAAAAGGGAAAAGCACCTCAGGAAGGAATCGGACTCTTTTATCATTTGGCAGGTCTGTTCGGTCAGCGTCTGTATTTTTCCAGTAAAACCAAGCAGTATTCAAGCAAGGTAAAAATTGATTCACATAAATGTATTGGCTGTGGTAAATGTGCCGCCTTATGTCCAATGGGGAATCTGAAAATGAAGCAGGGCATATCTGCGGCAGGAGATAGATGTACGATGTGTTATCGGTGTATTAACACTTGTTCGAAGCAGGCGATTACGCTGATAGGAAAAAATGTTGTAGAACAGGGAACCATAGAAAAATATTTATGATTTAATACAGAGAATTATTAGGTGATTGCACAACTAGATTTTGAAGATAGAAAGCTTCGCAATTTCCTGATAGAGCATTAGAATTGAGAGTATGTGTAGCAAAAGGAAAGGAAATCTTTATGGAAGAAATTATTTTAAAAACAACAGATTTAACGAAAAAATATCAGAGCAGGGCAGTTGTGGATAATCTGAATATTGAAATTAAAAAAGGAGAGATTTTTGGACTGTTAGGACCGAATGGAGCAGGAAAAAGTACGACACTTAATATGATCTGTTCGATTGTGAGACCTACGGCAGGGGCAATCGAATTGTTCGGAAAAAATCCATGGAAACAGAAGAAAGAAGTGCTTCATAAGCTTGGATATATTCCTCAGGAACTTGCGATACATGGCAGCCTGAAGGCATGGGAAAATGTAGAGTTGTTTACGTCACTGTATGGGATAAAGGGAACTGCTTTAAGGGAAGCAGTGGAAGAGTCTTTAGAATATGTAGGACTTCTTGAGAGAAAACAGGAACTTGCTAAAAATTTTTCTGGTGGTATGAAGAGAAGGTTAAATATTGCATGTGCCATCGGACATAAACCGGATCTGTTGATTTTTGATGAGCCGACAGTGGGCATTGATCCGCAGTCAAGAAATTTTATTTTGGAAAAAATTAAGGAGTCTAACAGAAATGGTGCTACTGTTATTTACACCAGCCATTATATGGAAGAAGTGGAAGCAATCTGTACGAGAATTGCAATCATGGATAATGGAAAAGTAATTGCCTGCGGTACCAGTGATGAATTAAAGAGGCTTGTCACAAACGGCAGTGAAGAGATTACATTGGAGGAGGTATTTTTGACACTGACCGGAAAGAAATTGAGGGATTATGCAGAGTAGATATTTACTCATTTTGCAGATGATTAAAAACAGTGAGGAGAAAAAGATGATTCGATATTTGATTAAAAATAACTTTAAACTTATGTTTCGAAATAAATGGATTATTGCGGTTTTGGTTTTGGCACCAGTTCTTGTGATTGCAATTCTATCCAGTGCATTTTTTGATTTGATGAAATCGTATGAAGAGGTGGATGTTTTTAAGGCAGGATACCGGATAGAAGAGGGGAGCGGGTTTGATGTCGGTATAGAAGCAGTTAAAGAAGCGGGAAAAGAAGGAGGGATTACTCTTTTGGAATATCCGGAAGGCGAACCGGAAGAAATAATTAAAAATAACGGGCTGGCGGGATTTGTAGAATTTGGTCAGGATAACTATACGGTATATAAGAGTGCGGACTTTAAGATGGAAGGAATTATGTTAGAGTATTTTCTAAGCCGAATTATGAAGGGGTATGTGGATAATGGATTATATGCCAAAATGCAGGAAACGGAGAGGATAGAACTTCCGGTTGAGAAACCGGAGTATATGCCGGCTGTAGACTCTGCGGATTACTATGGGATTGTCTATATTGTTTATTTTGCATGGTGTGGTATTATCTGTGCTGCAAATGTGTTAAGCAGTGAGAAGAAGTATGGGATAGAGAGAAGGTTTCAGGTGACAGGAGTGTCAAGTTTTAAGATGTATCTGAGTAAATGGATACCGGTTGTATTTGTAGTGTCGGTTGGGCTTGCATTTACTACAGTTCTCACTATTTTATTATTTGATATTCATTGGGGAAATGCTTTTATATCCGCTTTGCTGCTTTTATTGACCATTATGGCAAGCTCGGCGTTTAGTCTAATGCTATACTATATTTCTCGTAATATAGCGATAACAATCATCGCGGTGTTTACCAGTGTATGGTTTATGGGATTTTTTGGTGGAAGTTTTGAAACATATATGTATTCGGTATGGTCCGAGCAGGTAAAAAGATTGTCTCCGATTTATCATGCGGACAGGGCATTAGTGGAAATTTCCTGTATGGGGAAAAGTACTTATACACAAAGCTGTATCATTTATATGTTGGTAATTGTGGTGATCTGTTCTGTGATTGCAGTAACAGCGGATGGAATCAGAAAGAGAGGGAGAGCATGAGTAAATTCGGTACACTACTAAAAATAAATCTAAAGCTGTTGTTACGTAATAAGGGGTTTTTGTTTTTCCTTTGTGTTACACCGATTGTGTCAGCAGTAATTCTGAATTTGAAAACAGAATCTGTACTATATGAAAATGAAGAAACGAAAAACGGGATTATAGAATTGGAGAAATGCAGTGATAAAGCAGTATATGTAGGGGATACTACCAAGTATATTCTTAAGGTCTATGATGGGTCAGGGTCAGAACTTTCGCAATATCTGTTGGAAAGTCTTGCTATGACTGGGATGTTTTCCGTGTGCAGGTGTGATGTGCAGGATATGTCGGAAGAACAGGTGAGAGAGCAGGCTAAGAAGGATGCATTTGATGACCGGGCAGGGGTACTGCTTTTTATAAAAGAAAATTTTGAAAGCAGTGTTTTAGAAGGAGATTATCAAAAGGCAATTCAGGTGTATCTGGTGTCTGATGATGAACGCTGGGAGTTGTTTAAGGTGGAATTAACTGATATTTTGTCCAAAATCCACTGTGCCGGGGAATATACACAACAAAATGCTAGTAAGGTATCTGATGTATTAAAATCGATGGATAAAGGAATTCCCCAAAAGCACATTGTGAACTTAAGGGGAAAAGAAGAAATTGCATTAACCAATGAACAGATTAGTCAAAAGTCATTAATTGGATATGCGTATGCAATTATTACCCTTGGCTTTTTGTTTTGTGGGGTTTGTGTGGCACACACTGTAATTGAGGAGCAGGATAATAAGGTGTATACCAGAGCCATGTTGTCAAAGCTTAGCAGGACAGAGTATTTTTTCAGTAAGTTTATCGTGGCATCTCTTGTATCCGTTATGCAGACTTTCATTTTAGGAATTTGTATTTTTGTCGTCAGGGATATGGATTTTGGAATTAATAAATATGTGTTCCTATTTGTTATTTTTTGTCTGGGGTTGATTTTTAGTATAATCAGCCTTCTGCTAGGGATCTTACTGGGAGATGTCATGAGTGCCAATTATGCGGTGTTTTCGTTGTGGAGCATTTCTGCATTGCTTTCTGGTTTGTATTTTTCTCTGGATGCAACCTCTATGATAATCAAGGCAGTTTCTTATCTTATGCCTCAGCGTTGGTTTTTAAGAGTAGCAGAGCTGTTATTGGCAGGGGATCAGGGGGCATATTCCATGATATTATATGTGACGGCAGCATATTTGATTTTATGTATTAGTATAGGAAGTGTGGGATTGAAGATGAAACACTGTGATGTATAGTCATTTGGTAGATTGCTTGCTTTTTTTAATAGAACCCCGTATACTAAGAAACACGAAAGGGTTAGTGATAGGAAACGGAAGGTCGGATTGAGATTAGTGAGGGATTGTAGTAAATGACAGAACAGCTTCGGGAAAATTATTTTCTGGCAGTAAGAATTAGTTTAGTACTAATATTAGAAGTTTATATTGTATTATCACAGTTTATACTGATTAAAGCATCTGCCGGAGTGCTTCTGCTTTTGGCATTGTTTGTAGGAACGATGGCGGCTAAGGAACTGACAACGCAAAGTAAGAGATGGATTTTATTTGGACTGTCGATTCTATTATGGATGGTTATGCTTGTGACATTGGGAAAAGAATTTCTGCTGTTAGGAATTTTGTTATGTTATGAAGGAATTTTATATAGGAAACCGGGGCTGTTATGGTATTTTATACCTTTGGTAATTGCATGTGTTCCGAGTAATATCGGAATTTCCGTTCAAATGATGATCACGCTCTTTTTAGCTGTTATTTACATTCAGCATGACTTTATAGTGGAGTCTTATCGAAAGCAGACGAAAGAAGATATGCTTTTAGAACAGGATTTAAAGCATAGCATGTATGAAAAGGAGCATGAAATGCAGGAGACAGTGAGGCGGGAATTGTGGATGGCTGAAAATCAGGTTTTGGAAGAACGGACACAGCTTGCCCAGACCTTACATGATAAGCTTGGACATAATATCAACGGTTCTGTCTATCAGTTGGAGGCAGTAAAGGTCATTATGGAAAGAGAGCCGGAAACATCCGGGAAAATGATACAGGCTGTGATTGACCAGCTTAGAACGGGGATGGATGAAATTCGTGCAATTTTGCGGAAAGAGCGACCGGAGAAATATAAGCTTGCAATCATACAGTTGGAAAAGCTGTGTGAAGAATGCAGGCAAAAGGGTATAGAAGCAGCACTGGTTACAGAAGGTGATTTATCAAAGGTGCCGGAGAAATATCTGGAAATTATATTGGATAATGCATATGAGGCAGTTTCCAATTCTTTAAAATATGCGGGTTGTACAAAGATCGATATGAAAATTCATGTAATGAATCAGATCGTCCGCTGCAGCATTTCGGATAATGGGGCTGGTTGTACAGAAGTGGTGGACGGAATGGGTATTTCCGGAATGCGGTACAGGGTAAGGGATGTGAATGGAGTTCTGAGTTTTAACGGTGAAACGGGATTTACAGTCAATATGCTGTTGCCGTTATAGTTTGGTTTCGTAATTGCCTATTGGTTAAGAAATATTAAAAGGAAAGAAATAAATGGAAAAAATTAAAGTAATTATAGCCGATGACAGTGATTTTGTCCGGGACGGAATGCGGATCATACTGGATGTGGATGAGGAATTTGAAGTGCTTGGTTGTGCGGCAGATGGAAAAGAAGCCATTGAGCTTGCAAAATTAAATACCCCCGATGTATTTTTGATGGATATCCAGATGCCGGGATTAAATGGTATCGAAGCGACTAAGTATATAACGGAGCATAAGCTTGGAAAAGTGTTGATTCTTACCACATTTGATGATGATGAACTGGTGCACCAGGCTCTTTGCAATGGTGCAAAGGGGTATCTGATTAAGAATCATACGCCGGAACATTTGAAGCAGATGATAAAATCGGTTCATTATGGTACAGGGGTGATGGAAGAAAATATCTTAGAGCATTTTACGAGAAATCCGGAATTTAAGACAGCCGGTTTTTGTGAGCAGGGTTATTCTTCCAGAGAATTAGAAATCATACGGGCGGTTGCAGAGGGGTTGTCTAACAAAGAAATTGCAAACAAGCTGTTCATCAGTGAGGGAACCGTTAAAAATTATATCACTTCAATTCTGGCAAGAGAAAATTTGTCACACAGAACGGCACTTGCAGTATACTATCTGACAGGAAAAAAACGGGGAGAGTAGTATGCAGGGTTGTTCCGGATATCGTGATTCGGTGTACTGGTTTATGGGAATATCTTAGTGAAGAATGATCATGATCCGCTCCGTAATAAATACGGCAGTGCAGGCAAGCAGAGCAACGGTGAGCAGGCTTTTTTCTTTATAGGCAGCGATGACGGCAACTGCGAATCCCACAAGGGCAGAATAGATACTTGCAGTAGAAGATAAAATTGCCGGGAATGTCATGGCAGCAAGGCAGGCATAGGGCACATAATAAAGAAAAGATTTGATATAGGTGTTGGTAATTTCTTTTTTGGATAGTACCAGAGGAAGCATGCGGATTAGGTAAGTTACCCCAGCCATAGCCAGTATGTATAGGTATATATTGTGTGTCATTTTATGGTTCTCCTTCTATGATTCAAAGATGATTTTCAATCGGTCTTATTTTTGCTGCGATACCGGCTACGATCACTGTGATAAGGATGATGGCAAAACCGGAGGTGATTTGTTTTAATCCGGGCAGTATTGCAAATAAAAAGCTTAATGCCATGGCAGCCAGAACCACAATTAAAATAGTGCGGTTTTTCTTTGCCGGTGGGATAATGATTGCCAGAAACATTCCGTAAATAGCGATTCCAAGAGCACTCATTATAAAAGAAGGAAGAAGGCTGCCGGATATGGCACCGGCTAAGGTACCAAGCACCCAGCCGGGAACGGCAATACTGGTAATTCCATAATGATAGGCAGGATGCAGGTCTCCGGTTTGGCTGGTATCCAATGCAAATATTTCATCTGTCACACTGTACGCCATGGTATACCGATGCAGGCTTGATGTAGTTTTGTCCAGTTTTTGGGCCAGAGAAAATGACATCAGACAGTAGCGCAGATTGATAACGAGCTGTGTCAGGGCAAGTTCAAGATACGTACCACCTGCTGCGATGATTGCAAGCCCGGAAAATTGTCCGGCGGATGTTACATTGGTCAGGGAAATCAATGCTGCCTGCCAGATGCTTAACCCGCTTGTTACCGCTTCCATTCCAAAGGTAAAGGATACGGCAAAGTAGCCAAGGGCAACAGCAATTCCGTCGCGTAATCCATGTTGATAATGTTGATAGGTTTTATTGTTCAAAAGAGTATCCTCATTTCATCATTATAGTTCCTGTTTACTGAATGATATACTATCACGATATGGGGAAAATGGCAAAGGGATTTTGTATATTGCCTTTTCAAAGGAAATCAGCTATATTTAAGAATAGAAAGCAAAAGAAACGTTATATTTTTGACGGAATTTTTTATATATTGCAGCATATGGTAAAAAATTAATGAAGGGGGAAAACAAAAGTGAAAAAGAAAATGATATTGGCTGTAATCTGTGCTTTTTTCGTATTGGGATTGGCAGGCTGTTCTTCCGAACCTACCTACTATTCTAAAAAAGAAGTGAAAAAGTATGTAAAAGATGTCTTTTCTGAAAAGTGTAAGTTGAAAGAAGAAAAGAGTTATCCGGATGATACGGATGAAGGGAATCCTATATATGAGTATGTTTTTGAGACGAAGAACGGGATGTCTTTTTCTGTTTATTCTTCTACACGTCATCCCTATGTAGCTGCATCGGAAACGAGATTTTATGAGAAACAGATTGATGATAATTATATTAATTCTGTTATGGTGAACTACTTGGATGAAATAAAAAAAGTCTGCCAAGCCGCATCTTTTGATCAAGCCGTAACAACTTATGATAGGGATACCGGAATGGGTGTTTCCATCGAATTGTATCTGGACAATTATAAGCAGATAGATGAGGCAGCTCAGATCATATGCAATATTGATGAGTTGATTTCTTTTGAATATGATTATAGAAAATATTGTGAGGAAAATCCTTTGAAATCGATTACTGTTTATTTAAAGCCGGATAATTATGAAGAAATTGATAATTGGGAACCGGGATGGGATTCCCGGATTGATGATGTTGATTTGTCATGTGCAAAAAATATGAGGTTAAAAAAAGCAGAGGTTGTGGATTTTTTGGAATATCAATTAGCGGCAAAAATCAGAAACGGTTCTACATGCTATTCGATTCCAGATGAAGTTTTGAATCAATATTCTGATGACTAGCAGGTTGTTAAATTTTTAAGTTGTTTTAGGACAGCCGGAAGATATTTTAATAAAAAAGAAGGTGGATACTGTGGAACCAAAGTTTTCCATGACACGAGAGGAAAATATATTTGTAGCCAAACGCAACATCATAGACTATATATGGAAAAGTGCAAAACTGGAAGGGCTTGACTTATCCGGATACGGAGGCAATCTTTAATGGGATGCGTGCTCCTAATGTCAAAGTAGAAAAAATTGTGGGTGGGGACAATCTGGTAATTAACGCAGGATTTATTCGTAAGATTCCAGTATCCTTTGGGGGTACATCATGGAAACCGGATATACCGATTGAACACCAGCCAGAATTTGCAAGAATGCTGGGTGACTTTTACGAGTCCGGCAATATGGAAGAAATAAAAACATTTATATACGAAAATAGAATTGATGGAATTGATTTCCGTCAGAATGAAAGTCCGGATGAAGGGGAGGAATCCGCTCCCACAATGACAATATAGCATAGTAATAGGTTATAACCGTACTGTAAAGGGCAGTACGGTTTTTTGGTTTGCGTGCCATGATGATAGCTAGGGAATGGGTGCGTTGGCCGATTTGTTCTAATAAGACCTTTGACAGGATTAGGGAAGATACGGTTTTGATAAAATATCCGTTATACTGTCCGAAATGCAAGCAGGAAACATTGATTGAAGCAAAAAATTTAAAAATAACAGTCATCATAGTGCCAGACGCAGAGACGATGAACTTGTGATATATGGAAATCACAATTCATCGGCTCTGTTTTGTATTCCGCAATTTTTTACAATTCAAATAATAAGCCTGTTGGTATGATGTAGGCAGGCAAAGGCATTGCCAAAAAATTTGAAAGGAAGTGTTGGAAATGGATTACAAAAATCTGTTTGAAAAATTCAATGAAGGAGGAAAGCTGCTGTTACCAGATGCCACGGTTACCTTTGATGCCATTCCGTGGTCAAAACATTCTGCTTTCGAGGGTGTGGAACTGAAGCACATTATAACATCCGAGAGGACAGACGGACAATTCAGTTACCATCTTGTGAGGATAGCCCCTAATAAAAAGATTGGCAACCACATCCATGAGAAACAACTGGAAACGCATGAAGTAATCTCTGGTACGGGCATGTGCGTAAATGACGGTGTGGAATTGTCCTATGAAGCGGGCGTAATATCTATATTTCCAGTAGGCGTACCGCATGAAGTGATTGCAGGGGATGACGGGATTTGCCTGTTCGCAAAGTTTATGCCCGCCCTCTGCTAATGGTTCTCTCTGGTTATATCTCTTTAGCATCGCCGAATGACATAGAGGTATTTTGGGGGATAATTTCAGAAGAAGCTTTATAAGTTAAAGGCGGCAAGCCTACATATTTTTCAAATTGTTTTATGAAGTGGCTTTGGTCGCAGAAACCCGTGGTCAAAGCTACTTCGGTTATTGTATCAGTTTCATGGATTAGGCGTTGCGCCTTGCGGATGCGGTTCTGGATTTGGAACTGGTGCGGTGTAAGCCCTACCTCTGCCTTGAAGCTTCTGATAAAGTGGTATTTGCTGATAAAAGCGTTTTGTGCCATTTCCTCGACAGTAAGTTTACATTCTGGGTATAATTCCAACTGTTTTTTTAAGTCGTGGATATAGGGGGTATGGTTTTTTAGCTGCCAGTTGGAAGAATCCGAGGTTTCCTCCAGACAGTTTAATAGCTGTAATATCTGATAGTGACTAGTTTTTCCCATATTCAGAGCCTGCATCAGAAGAAATCCAATATGTTTTTGTATGGTGGTAATATCTACGTCGTTTACAGCATTCTTATCAATGCACAGGGTAAGCAGGGAATAGCTGTCATGTGCCGAAATGCTATGCGGCTCATATGGAAATATTGCAAATGTTTCGTTTTGCTTATAAGTCCTTGATTTTTTATTTGTTGTAAGGACTACGGAGCCGTCCAGTATGATACCGATTGTCAGTACGGAAACGTGATTATGCAACGGGTAGGATATAGTTGAATTATTGCAGAAAATCAGTTCAATGTCTGTTTCTGCATGATATAAATAGCGGATATTGTTTATAGTCATAGGTTTTCCTCACGGTCTGTTATCCATTTCATGGATTTGTGTTATATGTTGGTATTGCAGCTTTCAAGTAAACGGTTTGTCCCCGTTATTTCAGCGTCTACAAGGTCAATCATTCTTTTTACATTTGCGGAATGGGCGGAAGAAACTTCATTTTCCCATAACGGATTAATTTGTTTTTCAATCCCTGTACGGTACTTTTGTAGAATATTAAGCCGTCCCTTCAAAAGCTCCTGCTGTTCATCAGGTGTAAATGTATTTAGAAAAAAAGCGGCAATAGAAAAGATATTTGTATCGTAATTGAATTGCAGGATTGATGCTCTCAAAGTGTTTACAAATTCATTTTTACCTTTATCAGAGAGTTTGTAAACGGTGCGGTCTGGCATATTTCCGACTTTCTCGGTAGTACCTGATATAAATTCCTTTTTCTCAAGGGTTTTTAAGGTTGAATATACCGTTGAATCAG
>CAJUBR010000059.1 GCA_910584695.1 uncultured Lachnospiraceae bacterium | reverse complement strand
GTCCCGGAACCGACTCTAACAGAATGTGCCCATTACATAAGATAGCCGCTAACAGTGATGTGCCCAGCCGTTCCTGACCTACCATCTTGCCATAATAATATTTTGCAATTTTATCAAAAATTTCTCCTGCTTTGTCTATTTCCTGCTGAGTGATTTTCATACTACTTTCCATATTTCTAATATTCCTCCTTGGCAACCACAGCCTTTCCGCTATACGTAATATATATTTAATAAAATCATATCATATTAGGTTGCAAAATACCAGAAGAAATCCGCATCCCTACTTCAATCCATTCACTGTAAATGATAATTCAAAAAAATTGAACATTCAAAAAACAAGTTCCCTGATCTCATCATTGGAATCCCATTTACATTCACGTCTTATCTCATCTGTCAGGATATGTCTTCTTTTCATTTCCCTTACATAACTTTCCCTGCACCACCCGCACATGGTATTTTCATACAAATAATACAAAATTTCTTTTGGTGGATTCTTCACCTGTCTGTTATCAAATAAATTAAATACCATATTATATACATCATGCCAGTCATCTGTTTCAGAATGGGAATGAACCGGTATTTTTCTTAAAGCCTGCATTAAAATATCTCTATCCTTTTTTTGGTAATTTGTCGCCAGCATTTTGATTGCATAAGGTCTTAATTCCGGTTGCTCAATATTTTGCAGAGCGAATTTCCTGACTTTTTCATCTTTTATATAACATAAAACATCCAATGTAACTTCCCTAAGCTTTTTGTTAGGGGATTTTACATACGGAATTAAATAGGAAAGGTCTAAAGGCCACGGACACTGGGCATCTGCAAAAACAAAAAGCAGTCTGGATTTTCTCCATTCATCTGCTTCCGATAGAACCTGATTTGCTATTTCCGTCTGGTATTCGATTCCTTCTTCCAACAAACAGTTTCTTAATCGCATGATTGCCCATCTCCATCTTGGATTTTCCTGAATCAGTAACTGCAGTGCCTCTTTCTTTTTTACCTCTATATTCTTTTTTTTCCTTATAACCGCCTGTTCCGCTTCCTTTTTATCATATTCCTTCATTCCCTCAAGATAACACCTGATATCTACAGAATATTTCTCAACTTTTTTTAATTCCCACAAAAATTCACTCTTTTCAAATATACCCGGTATACAGTGGTTTGCCCATAGAAAGTCCTCCCACTTATAAACATTAACTTTTTGAAGCATTTTTCCAATCCCTTTTATAACACGGAATGCACTTTCGTAATCCTCTCCCGAAAGCGTAATTGCAAGTGCTTCATACATAGAAATAAGCCGCTGATCCTTTTTTCGCTTATGCAGCAGTATGATGAGTATTTCCTTATATTTTTTCCATAAAATGCGGTATGCTCTCTCATCTCCATCATCACTAAAATACCCGAGAAGAGCACAGTAATGGCTGAAGTTCCAGTTATTGTCACTCCGTGTTTTTAGGAACCTTTCAATTATAGTGTCTAAAAACGGAGTTTTGTCATTATAACAACAAATCATTTCATAGACATACCACGCTCTTGTTCCCTCGCACTGGACATCATATGAAATATTCCTGCTGCTTGCCCACAAAACAATATCCCGGTATTTCTCTTTATCTTTTGTTTCACGCAATTCTAATATACATCTTCCCAAACCGCATAACATAGCTCTCTTAAATTCTTTTTTTGTCATAAATGATTTCTCCTGATAATTTGGACTTATTTTTCCTGTTCCAACATCAAAGAGATATCATCCTTGATCTGTTCTTTCAAAGCTTCTATGTCCGAAAACTTCTCTTCCGGACGGATAAAATACAAAAGATCCGTTTGAATATCCCTATCGTAAAGATTCCCGTTATAATCAAGGATATAGGTTTCCAGTCCAATCTGATGTTTCCCCTGAATGGTAGGTTTTTTCCCAAGATTGCTGATACTTTTATAATAATATCCATCAAGCCATACACGGCTTGCATATACACCATATGGCGGAAGCAGCTTATATTCAGGAACAATCTGGTTTATGGTCGGATAACCAATGGTATGTCCAAAATGATTCCCGTGAACCACCGTTCCGTATAGGAAATATGGACTTCCCAGCATTTCATTTGCAATATGGAAATGAGATTCCAGCATATCCCGGATCACCGTAGAACTGATCACCTTACCATGAATCGTCTTTTTTGCCAATATATTTACTTCAAAATGATACTGTTCTCCCAAAGACTTAAGCAGTGCTACATTACCTCTTCTCCCTTTCCCAAAGTGAAAATCAGAACCTACATAAACAGAACGTACCCCTAACTGTTTTACAAGGCATTGTGAAACAAAATCTTCTGGTGCACAGGCAGCAAACTCCTTTGTAAAAGGATATTCTAATAAAATATCAATTCCAAGCCTTGAAAAATAATAAGCCTTTTCTTCCGGTGTGTAGATATTCTTTTTAGTTCCTCCCACCAGCACCTCGTTCGGCGAAGCTCCAAAGGTAAAAATTAGCACCTTTCTGCCTTTTTTCTTTTCTTTTAATAAACCATCAAGCAATAACTGATGTCCCAGATGAATTCCGTCAAATTTGCCCAATGCGATTGCGGTTCCCATTGTATGAAATTGTTTTGCTTCTTCGTTCTTTAAATAAATCATGTTCTGCCCTTACTTTTCATTTTCTCCTAAAAACATTTTATCTGCCTTCCAGATATGTAAATCCGCATAAAATCTATAAATTGCAGTAAATTTGCCTTCTTTATCATACATAAGACATTTTGCACCATCTTTTTTCTCCTGGCAGTCTGTTAAAAAATCCTTTGATTGCAGTATATTGCCATTATATAATTTTTTATTTCCTTCCTCTGTCACCTGGTATCTTACGAGATCCGGAAACAGTGCATCAACCGGTAAAATAAAATCCTCTATCTGATGATTAGAAACCTTTTCCTCAATCTGACGGAGAGTCAATGCCTCTTCCTCTGTAAAAATTATTCCTGTTCCGGCCGCATTTACACTGCTTCTTACTAAATGCTCCATAATACCTCCACAGCCAAGCTTTTCGCCGATATCCCTGCACAGACTGCGGATATAAGTCCCTTTGCTACAGGTTGTACGAAACGTTACACGAGGTAACTCCATGGAAAGAATTTTGATATCATGAATCACTACTGGTCTTGGTGATCGTTCCACTTCCACTCCGTTTCTTGCCAGTTCACAGAGCTTCTTTCCATTCACTTTAATGGCTGAATACATGGGGGGAATCTGGTCATATCTTCCTACAAAGGAATATACCGCCTCTGCAACCTGTTCTTTCGTAACATTCACTTCACTTTTCGTCAAAACTTTACCGGAACTATCCTCCGTATCCGTTGTCCTGCCAAGAAGCATAACTGCCTCATAACTTTTGTCCTTATCCGTCAGCATGTCACATAATTTTGTTGCTTTTCCAAGGCATACCACTAAAACCCCCTCCGCATCCGGGTCTAAAGTTCCGGTATGCCCGATTTTTTTCTGTTTCAGGATTCCCCTTAATTTTGCTACTACATCAAAAGATGTAAAACCAGGCTCCTTATAAACATTGATCACTCCATTATACATGTATCTCTCCTAATCTGACACTGTCTTTTGGTACAACAGCATCCGCCATTACTTATCCCTTAAACCGGATTTTAACTGCTCCATAATCATGTCAGTTATCTTTAAGATAATGGTATCCTTATTTCCCTCTATTTCACAACCAGAGGCACGGATATGTCCCCCACCGCCAAGTGCACCGGCTATCAGGTTTACATTTACGATTTCATTGGAACGGAGAGAACACTTAAAAGTCCCTTTTTTGGGATATTCATACATCCACAGTGCACACTCCACACCATCAGTTATACGCAGGGCATCTACAATACCGTCGGTATCCAGATTGGTTGCAGCGTTTTTATCAAAGACCTCTTTTTCCAAGCAGGAAACGATCACTTTGCCGTCAAACATTAAAAAGGCAGCATCCAAAGCTTTTGCAAGCATTTTATTCTGCTTAAATGTTTTTTTATAGAACGTTCCGTCAATTACAAGTGGACTTCTGGCCCCTTTTTCAATCAAAATTCCTGCAATTTCCATTGTCTGTCTTGTGGTGTTATTATATTTAAACACTCCTGTATCATGAACAATTCCAAGATATAAGCACTCTGCACACTCCATCCTGATCTTATCTTCTTCAAACAGTGTAAAAAGAACCTCTGCTGTCGCACTGCACTCTGTTTTTAAGAAACACACATCACCAAATCCCATATTGCTGATATGATGGTCTATACATGTGGTCCGTTTTGCAGAATGAAAATATTCCTCAAACGCTCCATGCCGTTCCAAATCCCCACTATCCAAAGAAATACAAAGATCATAAACACAATCCTGTTTTTCGTGCAAAATCTGACTGGCACCACGAAGAAACATAAATTCCTGCTTAAATTCATCTAAATAGACATCTACCGTTTTTTCGGGATAATTATCTAAAAGATAATTATAGACACCAAGACAAGAGCCTACGCAGTCTCCATCCGGACGGGTATGTCCTAATAAAACGATACTCTCCGCCTTTTCAATTTCCTTAATAAAATCGTTCATCTTACTTCCTTTATTCTTCCTCTTCCCTGACATCATGCTGTCTGTTCATGACATCATCAATCTTTTTCGACATATTGATCGCATATTCAATAGACTGATCCATACAAAATGTTATCTCCGGAGTATTTCTTAAATTGATGCTTCTAGCCAGTTCCCGCCTAATATAACCGGAAGCACTCTTTAATCCTTCCAGAGTATCTGTCTGTGCCTGTTCATCTCCCAAAACAGAAATGTAAGCCTTACATTCCTTCAAATCAGGAGTCACGATCACCTGTGTAACGGAGGTCATCGGATGAATCCTGGGATCTTTGACCTCTTGGCTGATAATTCTGGATAATTCCTTTTGCACTTCGCCATTGATACGCGTATTTTTTATACTTGTACGTTTCATTCTATTCCTCTTCCTCCAAAGCTCCTTTATAATATTTACCGTCTTTAGATTACCTAGGCACCTCTACCATTTCATATGCCTCAATCTGGTCATCTTCCCTTACATCATTGAAATTATCTAAAACAATACCACACTCAAAACCATTTTTCACTTCTTTTACATCATCTTTAAACCGTTTTAAAGATGCCAATGGTCCTTCATAAATCTGTTCCCCGTCCCGGGTGATGCGGACACTGGAATTTCTGCGGATAACACCATCCAGTACAAAGCTTCCCGCAATCGTACCGACACCTGAAGCCTTAAATGTCTGACGAATTACCAAATGCCCGGTTACCTGTTCCTCAAATATAGGATCCAGCATACCTTTCATTGCCGCTTCAATGTCTTCAATCGCATTATAGATTACTTTATATAGCCTTAAATCTACTTTTTCTCTTTCCGCAACATCCTTTGCCTGTATATCCGGGCGGACATTAAATCCAATTATGATTGCATTCGATGCAGAGGCAAGAATGACATCCGATTCATTAATCGCACCAACACCTGCATGGATCACCTTAATTACGACTTCCTCATTCGAAAGCTTCAAAAGGCTTTGCTTTACCGCTTCCACAGACCCCTGAACATCCGCTTTTACAACGAGATTTAATTCCTTTACATTACCGGCCTGGATTTGGGAGAACAAATCATCTAAGGACATTTTTGCCTTTGTCTCAGCAAGAAGCTTTTCCTTATCACATGCAATATAAGTTTCTGCCATTGAACGGGCCTCTTTTTCATTTTTTGTTGCAACAAAGATTTCTCCGGCAGCCGGGACACCATTTAACCCTAAAATCTCAACCGGCTGAGACGGTCCTGCCTCTTTTTCATTCTGCCCTTTATCATTAATCATGGCACGAACTCTACCGTATGCACTTCCTACCGCAATGGTATCCCCAATCTTTAAGGTTCCTTTTTGTACTAACATTGTTGCAACCGGACCACGTCCTTTGTCAAGTTCCGCCTCGATCACGATTCCCCGTGCCTTACGGTTTGGATTCGCTTTTAATTCCAACACCTCGGCTGTTAACAGGATCATTTCCAAAAGATTGTCGATTCCTTCCTTTGTATGGGCAGATACCGGACAAAATACTGTAGAACCACCCCAGTCTTCTGCAATTAATTCATATTCTACAAGTTCCTGTTTTACACGCTCTACATTTGCACTTTCTTTATCGATTTTATTAACCGCAACAATAATCTCAATTCCGGCAGCTTTTGCATGGTTAATCGCCTCTACCGTCTGTGGCATAACACCATCGTCTGCAGCAACTACTAAAATTGCAATATCCGTAGACTGTGCACCACGCATACGCATAGCAGTAAACGCCTCATGTCCGGGAGTATCCAAAAACGTGATCTGCTGACCATTTGCCTCTACCGTATAGGCACCGATATGCTGGGTGATACCACCGGCCTCACCGGAAGTAACAGAAGTTTCACGAATGGCATCCAGCAATGATGTCTTACCGTGATCAACATGCCCCATAACGCATACCACAGGAGGACGTTCTTCCAATAAAGACTCGTCTTCCTCTTCTTCTTTTAACATTTCCTCAATAACATCAACCTTAACTTCTTCCTCTGCAATACAATTGTATTCCAGTGCAATCTCTGCCGCCTTATCGAAATCAAGATCTGTATTCACCGTTACCATTTCTCCTGCTAAAAATAGCTTTTTGATCAACTGCGATACCGGTGTCTTAACTTTATCAGCCAATTCCTGCACCGTTAATACTTCCGGCAGTTCAATCGTACGGATTACCGGTTCTTCCGGTTCCTTTGGCTTTGGTTTTGAAACTGGTTTCTTAACTAGTTTTGTTCCCTTAACAGTAAAATGTTCATCCTTTTTACGGCTCTTCTTTCTGTTATCACCATCTTCAAATAAAGATGTTTTTTCCCTCTCTTTTTTATCTTTATAACGGTCTGCCCGGTCACGGTCCATAGATGCCCGGTCCATCGGTGCAGGAATAGAAATCTTTTCTTCTCTTCGGTCTTCTCTTCTTCCGTCACGACGTCCGCCATTGGAACCACCCTGATTCGGTCTTCCGCCAAAACCACTGCGGTTTCCGTTGAAATCTCTTCTATCTCCCTGTGTTCTTCCATTCCGCTCCCCTTGGGACCGATTTCCATTAAAATCTCTTCTATCCCCTCGTGGACGATTGTTTCTTTCCTCCTGAGAGCGATTGCCGTTATAATCTCTTCTGTCTGACTGCGGACGGCCATTGCGGTCTGACCGGGAACGATTGCTATTATAGTCTCTCCTGTCTGACTGCGGACGACCATTGCGGTCTGACTGGGAACGATTGTTATTATAATCTCTTCTGTCTGACTGTACATGACCATTGCGGTCTGACTGCGGACGATTGTTATTATAATTTTTTTTGTCTTCCTGCGGACGGCTATTGTTTTGCATCTGCCGTTCTGCTGCCTTATCCGGTACCATACCTTCGGATTTTTTCTGCTCATTCGTTACCTGCGGCTCTGTCTTAACAGCCGCCTGTTTTCCCAAAAATAATTCTTTATATTGTTTTGCATCTTCCTCCGGTATCGAATTACTGGCCTTTTTACCCTTTACACCATTTTTTTCCAAAACCTCTATCAATTCTTTTGAACTGATACCTAAATCCTTTGCTAAATTATATATTCTGATATTTCCCAATTATTGCACCTCCAAATTATTGCAGTTATCAATATGTTTTCCGATCGTCCTTGCCAGTCCTGCATCTGTTACCGCAAGAGATGCACGGAATTCCTTCCCGCATGCATTCCCAAGGGAAATCTTATCAGAAAACATTTTCATAGTTACGTGATAATAATTACACATATTCTGAAATTTCTTTTTTGTATTGTCAGAAGCATCAATGGCAACCACTACAAGATGAGCATCTCCTTCTTTGACTGCTTTTTCCGTGGAAAATTCACCCGTTACCGTTTTTCCTGCCTTTGTAGCAATTCCAATCATGGATAACGCTTTATTCACAATCAATTTCCATCAGCTCCTTACCAAGTTTCTCGTAAATTTCCGGATCTATGGATATTTTAAAGGATCGTTCTAACCCTCTTGATTTAACGGCTTTCTCAAAACATGCTTTGTCAAAATGTAAGTACGCACCTCTGCCGTTTTCTTTTCCTGTCGGATCCAGTTTTACATCACCTTCTTTTGTTTTAATTATACGAAGCATATCTTTTTTTGCTATCATTTCACCACAGCCGACACATTTGCGAAGCGGTGTTTTCTTTGCCATTACTATCACATCCCATCTTTACACGCTCTATCTATCTTAAAAGCTTACGCAAGGTAACGGAAATCTATGCCATTTCCCGGTATTTTCTTCCTTTACACGGTAAGCATTATCTTTTATATATCATACTGTTATTCTATTCCTGATCATCATCATATTCATCCGGATATTCATTTTGCTCGTCAGAATATTCGTCATATTCATCATCATACTCACCAGAATATCCGTCCGGATCATCAAACTCATCCGGATACTCGTCATCATAATCATCATATCCATATGCCTCTTTAGCCTGAGACTCACTTTTAATATCAATCTTATAACCGGTAAGTCTTGCGGCAAGTCTTGCATTCTGACCTTCTTTTCCTATGGCAAGCGATAACTGGTAATCCGGTACGACCACCCGGGCACTCTTTTCTTCCTCATCTACATCTACGGATACAACTTTAGACGGGCTTAATGCATTTTCAATAAAAATCACCGGATCTTCAGACCATGTAATGATATCAATTTTTTCACCCTTTAAATCATCCACAATCGTGTTGACACGATTTCCGTTCATGCCGACACAGGCACCTACCGGATCCACATTGGGATCATTGGACCATACGGCTATCTTTGAACGAGAGCCGGCTTCGCGGGAAATAGATTTAATCTCCACCGTTCCGTCTGCAACCTCTGCAACTTCTTTTTCAAACAAACGCTTTACAAGTTCCGGATGGGTACGGGATACAATAATCTTAGGTCCTTTATTCGTATCCTTTACCTCCACGATATAAAGCTTAATACGGTCTGTCGGTTTATAATGCTCTGTCTTAATCTGTTCATTTTCCATTAAAAGTGCATCCATCTTGTCATCAAGACTCACAGAAATGTTTTTCCCTACATAACGCTGTACAACTCCGGTTACAACATCTTTCTCCTTACAGTAAAAATGTTCAAACAATGCCTTTTTCTCTTCTTCTTTAATAGTCTGAACAATCACACTTCTTGCCTGCTGTGCCGCAATACGTCCAAAATTCTTTGGTGTGATCTCTACCTGAATCACATCTCCAACCGCATGTTTTGAACTGATCATAAGTGCTTTTTCCAGAGAGATTTCTGCTGCATTATCTTCCACTTCTTCTACAACTGTTTTTGCGGCAAATACTTCAATAGCACCTGTCTCACGATCCATATTTACTGTAATATTATCACTTTTACCAAAATCTTTCTTGCATGCATCCAACAATGATTTTTCAATTGCCTCAACAATGATATCCTTTGAAATCCCTTTCTCCTTTTCAATCTGCTCTAACGCAAGCATTAACTCTGACATTTTTTCTATTCCTCCTTATTAAAATTCAAATGCTAATCTTACCAACGCTAAATTGCTTCTATCAATAACTGTTTTTGTATCATCTTCTAAAATTACAGTAATTGTATTTCCGTCAAATGCTTCCAGCTCTGCTTCTAATTCCTTCACCCTGCTGTTTTCAAGCGGTCTGAATAATTTTATTTCCAACATTTTACCAAGATTTCTCTGAAAATCCTTATCCTTTTTAAGAGGTCTTAACAAGCCCGGAGAACTCACTTCCAGAATATAAGGTTCCTTAAATTCTTTCTCATATTTGTCCAGCTCCGGATTTAACACACGGCTCACATCAACGCAGTCGTCAATCGTAATGCCGCCCTCTTTATCTGCATAAACCCGCAGATAATAATTAGCCCCTTCTTTTACATACTCTATATCCACCAGTTCCAGTCCCCGCTCCTCAATAATCGGAAGAACAAGTTCTTCACAGACAGCTTCAATCTGCTTTTTAGTCATAAAATGACCACCTTTCCATATGAAATTGTATATTGTTAACATGTAAAGAGAGTGGACACATGCCCACTCTCTTACTAATCACTATGCTACTTTGTAAGAATATCACTACCGTTCAAAAAATGCAAGCTTTTTTTGTATTACTTTTGGGGAAAGATTCATAAATGCAAAAAACCTCTCCATATATATGGAAAGGTTTTATAAGCTAAAATTAAGCTTCAATAATCTCTTTTTTATTGTAGCTGCCGCATTTCTTACATACTCTGTGAGGAACCATCAGTTCACCACACTTAGAGCACTTTACCAAAGTAGGAGCGCTCATCTTCCAGTTTGCTCTTCTCTTATCTCTTCTTCCTTTTGAAGATTTATTCTTTGGACAGATAGACATTATTCACACCTCCTTAAATTGATTGAAGATATCACTAAAAACTGCCATTCTTGGATCCGGAACCGTCTGGTCACAATTACATGTGCTCTTATTCAGATTGGTTCCACATACCTTACAGATTCCTTTGCAATCATCCTTACACAGGACATTCATTGGAAGTACGGTATATAACTCATCCAAAACGAGCATGTCTACATCCAGAGTACAGTCTTCGATATAACCTATTTCATCATATTCTAAAGTATTATCTGCATAAGCTTCTTTCTTTACAACATTGATCGTGCGTTTTACATCTAAGGTATAATCACAAACAACATCTTCAAGACATCGGCTACAAACCCGTTTAACAGATGCCGCTACTTGAAATTCAACACAAACCGTATCCTTTTCTACTCGCTGTAATGTGATAAAAAAAGGATTCTGATAGGTGATATCCAAAGTTTCTCCCCGAAATGCCACCTGTGCTTTTTCCAATTCAGCTTTTACTGTTAATTCTTTGCCTTGTACAGATAAAATTTCATATAAGTTTATTAACATAGATTTATCTCCTAAACTCACACGTCGATTATTATACCCAGTTTCCCATTCTTTGTCAATAAATTTTTATAATTTATTTGGGAGAATTTATTTACCCTAAAAGTTCCACTGTTTCTCTCGCAATCGCAAGTTCCTCATTTGTAGGAACCACATATACACCGACTTTGGAATCGTCTGTGGAAATCTTAATCTCTTCTCCTTTTTTATCATTGGCCAAATCATCAATTTCCATTCCAAGATAGCCTAAATAATCACAGACTGCTTTTCGTATCTTAGAATTATTCTCACCAATCCCTGCCGTAAATGCAATCGCATCCACACCGTTCATAACGGCTGCATAAGCCCCGATATACCGGGCTGTATGATAGGCAAACATATCAAGGGCAGTCTTAGCCCTTTCATTTCCTTCCATACTTGCCTTATCCAAATCCCTAAAGTCACTAGAAACCCCGGAAACCCCCTCTACTCCTGACTTTTTGTTTAAAATAGTGAGAACTTCATCTAAAGAACAGTCTAACTTATTTGCCAGAAACTGTACAACAGCCGGATCAATACTGCCGCTTCTGGTTCCCATAATCAGACCATCTAACGGTGTAAAGCCCATACTGGTGTCTACCGACACACCATTCTTTACCGCACATACCGAAGAACCGTTTCCCAAGTGGCAGATAATTACTTTTGACTCTTTTCCTTCTTTTCCCAATAACTCTATCAGCCTTTTAGAAACATAGCTATGTGATGTACCATGAAATCCATACTTACGGATCTTGTATCGGTCATAATACTCATACGGAATACCATAGAGATAGGCTTCTTTGGGCATGGTCTGATGAAATGCAGTATCAAACACAGCTACCATAGGAACCTCCGGCATCAATGCTTTACATGCCGAAACACCGATCAGGTTAGCCGGATTATGAAGCGGTGCAAGATCATTACACTCTTCAATAGCTTCTAATACCTCATCTGTGATGATCACTGATTTTGCAAATTTTTCCCCTCCATGTACAATACGATGTCCCACTGCATCTATGGCAGATAAATTTTTAATGACACCAAAATCCTGATCCGTCAATGCTTCTAATACATAAGAAACTGCACTTTTATGATCCTTCATCGGAAGCTCTTTTTCAACCGCTTTCTTTCCCGCCGGCTTATGAGTTAATTTTCCATCAATACCGATTCGTTCACAAAGCCCCTTTGCAATTACTTTTTCTGTATCGACATCAATTAACTGATACTTCAAAGAAGAGCTTCCACAATTTACAACAAATACATTCATTTCTTTTCCTCCTTCATTCATTTCTTTGTATACTTCCATCATCTACATTAATCTGGCATCGTCCATGCTCTTTTGCATAATACATACACCAGTCTGCCCGCTTTAACAAATCATCTGTATCCTTACATACTTCCGGATAAGCAGTCAGTCCTATGCTGACACTCATGTGAATTTCTAATCCATTATATACTACCACCTGCCTGCAAAGCTCTTCAAATAGATCTTCAATAATCGGCTGTGCCACTTCTAACTTTCTATCCGGTAAAACTGCCACAAATTCTTCTCCACCATACCGACAGACAAAACCATTATATTTTTCAATATAAGATTGTGTTGTAGTTGCAATTTTTTTAATGACTTCATCGCCCGCAAGATGCCCATATGTATCATTCACATTTTTAAATTTGTCAATATCAAATAATGCAACACTCATACAGCCGTTCATTTTTTTCATTTTTGATACTGCATTTTTAAATAACTCGGAAAAATAAATCCGGTTATTAATCCCTGTAAGTCCGTCCTTTCTTGCCATATTCTGCATTTCATTATATATTTTAGCATTTCCGATTGCAATATCATACTGTGCAATCACAGCATGATAAAAAGACATGTGTTCAGCAAAATAATCCTTTTTGCAATCTCCCAATAGAAACAGACCATAAGTATCTCCGTCCAATTCCAAAACCCTTGCATAAACTGAACAGATATTTACATCATTTAAAAACGGAAATTCCGTTTTAACATTTTCGTGAAAAACTGCTTCATTTTCGTTTTCCGAAGTCATTTTCAGATAAATGTCTTCCATATGTTCTTTAATTTTACTCTGAAGCTGCCCAAAATTTGTTTTAACTACATAATTGGCATGCTGATTCAGATACACATTTTCTCTAATGTAAACTGCACAAAAACCTAACTTTTTAACCTGCATAATGGAATCCGTAATATGATTTGAAATTTTTACTACATCAAATGACATGGCGATATAACGCAAAATCTCCTTTTGGGCAGTCATTTCACTATTTGCCTCTTTAATCTGCTTATTTGCCAGCTGTAAATCCAATTTCTGCATATTAAGCTGTTCATTCGTTTTTTTAAGCTTTTCCTGCATGTTCAGAATATTTTTGTTTTTTTCCACCGCATCTTCTAATTCATAATACTGGTCTGACATTGTTTTATTTAGCCCATGCAGATAATCTAAAAGCAGAAAAGTTTCTCCTGCCAGAATAACCAATACCATTAATATATCAAAAAAGAAATAAAGCCAATGGTCATTTCCGCTAAAGGTCATCTTCGTAAGAATTACACTTAGCACCGGAAAGCTAACAAGAAACAGAAACAAAATAACATATGTCCGGTTCTCTAGCTGCATAGAAATCAAAAAATCAATTACAAGTATCAGCCACAATACAAGAATCATGATTCCGGAATCCTCCAGACCATGCAAAAACAAAAGTATGACCGAAGCAAATACGCACTGTATATATCGTATTATTCTTACCGTCTTTGTTTTTTCCAACAGATGACTGTGATAAAAAATCTCTTCTATTATTTCACAAACAGCCAAAAAGGACAGAACCACAATCGTATTCTTAATCTGATTCTCATCACTCCTAAGCTGGAGCAGCAGCCTTTGAAAAAAGAATACTGCATAGAGGATTCTGTGCATAGGAATTCCCTTTTTTTGAATTTCAATCACTGATGTCATATTCATGTTTTATTCCTTCCAGTAAATTTCAATATTCGCTCCCTGATGAAGCGGACTGAAATGCTCTGCTTCTTTTCCGTCAATTTTCTGAATTAGTTCTGTACCTCCAACATGTTTCCGATCAAATTCATATTTATCGAAAATATCAACAAATACATATTCTTTTTTTCCGGTCAGAGTAATTCCTGTTCCGTTTACCATCACTTTCATGTCAACCGTGTCCGAATGATCAGGAATATCGGGAATATCCTCTAAAGAACCGGATTCCTCCGTTTCCTCCTTTGTCACAAAATGCTGTGCCTTGTATATTTCCTCCTGATCGATCCATGCCACTTTAAAGTTTTCATAAATTTTAGTGTCTGCATTTGCTCTGGCACCATTTATAAATACCTCATGAGGGGTTTCAATATCCATAAAACGCATCAACTGGCTTAATGTGTAATAATTCAGCATTTCAACATGATCACCCTCATGGATTTCATAAAACTCGGATTCTAATTTTCCGTTTACACTTGCATATCTTGGGCAGCTTACCGTTTTATCGTTTACCTCAAAAGAAATCATACTGGTAAAATCAGCAATCTCCCCTAGCAATGCCCTGGCATTTTCCCCCATTGTAGATTCTGTAATCAAAATATGATCTCCTGCCTGAACCGGATGATTCAGTCCCGCCTCTTTGTCATTTAATAAAATAACCGCAGCCTCCCCGGTACTACCCCGGATAAACTTTGGCTTATTATTCAATGTATAATTCAAATCAGCTCCACGCTTTGGAAAAATAGCATCATTGGAAAGACCAAATGCCAATGCAGCATCAAAAACCGTCAGTTTATCATTATTATAAAGCTTTACTCTTTCGTTATTTACATACAGGAAAACAAAATTATTCTTCTGTTCATAAAAATTAAGGCAAATACCGATCGGTGTCACCAAAAGAGGGTCTTTTTTGATGCCTTCCACTAAGATATTGGTAGATCCAAGTACTTCTTCTCCTCTTAGAGCTACTCTTTCCTGTGGCAGATCAAGATAATCTGCAAGTTTTTCAGTAAATCCCGGAATTTTACCACCGCCACCCACTACAAAAACAGCAGAGACCGGTTTTCCTCCATTTAATTCTATCATCTTATCTGCCACCTGTTTTGCAATATCCTCCAAAACAGAATCCACCTTTTCATAAATCTCCTGTGGTGTAATCTTGTGACTGATTCCCATCACATCTTTATAAGTCATAGTTTTTCTTTTTGGGTTGATCATTTTAATCTTCTCAGCGGTCGCAAAATCAACCAGATATTCCTGAACCAAAGCATCCGTAATTTCATCCCCTGCCTTCGGAAGCATACCATATCCGATAATACTCCCATCCTTGGTAATACAAATATCAGAAGTTCCCGCTCCTACATCCACCAAAGCAATATTTAACAGTCTGTAATTTTCAGGAATTGCCACCTGAATAGCAGCAATCGGCTCTAATGTCATATTTGCAATCTCAAGCCCGGCTATAGATACTGCCGCATATAAACCATCCACAACCTCTTCCGGTAAAAAAGTAGCCAGTACATCCGCACTGATATTACGTGCCTTGTGTCCTTCCAGATTTCCAATCTCATAATCATTCAGATAATATTTTATTACGGTATATCCGACACAGAAAAATTTGACATCCGTATCATTTTTCCTCATCATATCTTCATGGGCCTTCTCTACTCCGATTAACTCCAGGGAATGAATATATTCCTGGTTTACAACCGTATCTTCCTGAAATTCATAATATCCCTTTCCCACTGCCGTTTTCAGCACCCGTCCGGCAGCTGCAACACAAACCTCTTTTAATTTTCTTCCGGATAGCTGCTGTTCCAGATTTTCCTTGACATATAAGATGTCCTCCCATACCTTATTAATATCATGGATCTGTCCATCCAGCATTGCTCTGGTATCATGAAATTTCGTACATTGTGCTACAATATTAAATTGGCTTCCCTCCCGGTATCCAACCGTTCCAACAATGCTTCTGGTTCCGATATCAAGACCAAACACCAACGGTTCCGGATATTTTGTCAAAGCTGCCATAATATGCCTCCTAATATCAAAACAGACTTATCTGTATGTCCGTTTAGAATACAAATTCAAAATGAAAGTAATCTTCCTCTAATCTCAATACACGATAACTATGCTACATATTACCACATTATCCGGTTTTAGACAATAATTCCTTTACGATATTTGTGGTTGTTTTCAAATCCTTTCCGTTATCAATCACGGCATCACAATATAAACGGTAATATGCTTCCGTTGACTGGCTGGCAATAATCCCTTCCCATTTTTCCTGATCCCCGCCTCTTCCACACAGCAGCCGCTTTATTCTTTCCTCCTTCGCCGCATAAACATACCAGAGTTCATCACAGATTTCCTTATAACCGTCTTCAATCAGCAAAGCTGCCTCAATCACATAAAGTGCCGTCTGTTCCTCCTTTTTTTTTCTGATATCTTCTACTATATATTCCTTTACTGCAGGATGAACAATCTCATTCAGTCTGCCAAGTGCCTTCTTATCCTGAAAAACAATATTTCCAAGAAGCCTGCGGTCAATCTTTCCGTCTTTGCAAAGGATTTTATTTCCAAATATTTTCACAATCTCGTTATAAGCAGTTTTTCCCGGTTCCATCAGCCGGTGTGCCAGCCGGTCTGCTTCCACGATGCAGGCATGATGTTCCTTTTCCAATATCCGCAGTACCGTGCTTTTTCCGGTTCCGATTCCACCTGTAATCCCTATAATCCTCATCCTTTGCAATCCCTCTTTTCATCTTGCTTTAAACCATATAACCGGGTTATTTTGCCTCATACCACGTATTGCCACAGCTAACTCCGACACTTAAAGGCACCTTTAATTTTGCTGCATGCATCATTTCTTCCTCAAGAATCTGTTTTACAATCTCTACTTCGTCTTCTTTTGTTTCAATCAGTAATTCATCATGTATCTGCAAAATAAGGGTAGATTGTCTATTTTCCCGTTTTAACCGTTCATGAACACGAATCATTGCTATTTTAATAATGTCTGCTGCCGTCCCCTGAATCGGTGAGTTCATTGCTACCCGTTCTCCAAAACTACGCTGCATAAAATTAGAAGATGTAAGCTCCGGAATCGGACGGATTCTTCCAAACATTGTGCGGGTCATTCCCGTTTTCTTAGCAGATTCCACTGTTTCATCCAAAAAGGTTTTCACTCCCGGATAAGTCGCAAAATAACTCTCAATATAATCAGCGGCTTCCTTTCTCGGGATATCAAGATCTTCCGAAAGACCAAACGCACTGATACCATAAACAATACCAAAATTAACCGCCTTTGCATTCCTCCTCATCAGATCATCCACCTCATCAATTGGCACTCCAAAAACCTGTGAGGCTGTCAGTGCGTGAATATCCTGATCTTCCTTATAAGCAGAAATCAGCTTTTCATCTCCAGAAAAATGAGCCAGTACACGCAGCTCGATCTGGGAGTAATCTGCATCCACAAAAACATATCCTTCTTTCGGAATAAATACTTTACGGATACTTCTTCCAAGATCGGTACGCATCGGAATATTCTGCAGATTCGGCTCCGTGGAACTGATTC
>CAJUBR010000058.1 GCA_910584695.1 uncultured Lachnospiraceae bacterium | reverse complement strand
CACGATATATATTCGTTTTAAAAACCCGGAAATCAATAACCGACTTGCCAAGTTTGCAAAAGCTAAGAAGTTGCAGGAAAATTTGATTGCTTCCAAAGACGCATTTCCAAGCGAAGCCGCTTTTCAGCATGAACTGGAACAGATGAATGAAACTTGCGAACAGATTAAACAGCATTTAGTTGATACGAACAGAATTGTGAAAAAAGGCACTTCCGGGATAGCTGTAAAAATCTATTCCGAAAATTAGCTGTAAAAAAACAGGTATCATGATACCCGCCCAAAATCCAGTATTCATCAGATAATTAGAGCCATTTTAGAGCCAAACGGCATAATAAAATCCCGGAAACGCCCATTTTATCAGCATTTCCGGGATTTTATCCGTTACTCGAACTCAATCGTAGCCGGCGGCTTCCCCGTGCAATCATACAACACTCTATTAACCCCCTTAACCTCATTCACAATCCTGCTTGTTACCTTTCCCAACACTTCCCAAGGAATCTGTGCTGCCTCCGCAGTCATAAAATCACTGGTACAAACCGCCCGAAGTGCCACCGCATAGTCATAGGTTCTCTCATCCCCCATAACCCCCACAGAACGCATATTAGTAAGTGCCGCAAAATACTGTCCTAAATTCTTATCCACACCTGCTTTTGCAATCTCCTCACGGTAAATCGCATCCGCTTCCTGCACAATGCGAACCTTCTCTGCCGTCACTTCCCCAATAATACGGATTCCAAGTCCCGGTCCCGGAAATGGCTGCCGGCTCACCAGATATTCCGGAATGCCCAGCTCACGCCCTGCATTTCTCACCTCATCTTTAAAAAGCAGACGAAGAGGCTCTACAATTTCCTTAAAATCAACATAGTCAGGAAGGCCTCCCACATTATGGTGGCTCTTAATGACTGCGGACTTTCCAAGTCCAGATTCAATTACATCTGGATAAATGGTTCCCTGCACGAGAAAATCAACCGCACCAATCTTCTTAGCCTCTTCCTCAAACACGCGGATAAATTCTTCACCGATAATCTTACGCTTTGCCTCCGGCTCTGTCACACCTGCAAGCTTTCCATAAAAACGCTCCTGTGCGTTTACACGAATGAAATTCAAGTCATATGGTCCTTCCGGTCCAAATACCGTTTCTACTTCATCCCCTTCATCCTTTCGGAGCAGACCATGATCCACAAAAACACAGGTAAGCTGTTTGCCAACCGCTTTGGCAAGCAGAACCGCAGCAACAGATGAATCCACACCGCCGGACAATGCACAAAGTACCTTTCCGCTGCCAATCTTCTCCCTAAGTACTGTCACGGTATCTTCCACAAAGGAAGACATTTTCCAGTCTCCACTACATCCGCAAACCTTATATACAAAATTGGATAACATCTTCATACCTTCTACGGTATGCATCACCTCTGGATGGAACTGCGTTGCGTATAACTTCTTTTCCGGACACTCCATCGCTGCAACCGGACAAACCGGTGTGGATGCCACGATTCGAAACCCTTCCGGTGCCTTTGCAATATAATCAGTATGACTCATCCAGCATACCGTTGTTTTACTAACATCTCCAAACAGGACAGAATCCTGATCAACCGTAACCTCCGTTTTCCCATATTCGGAAACCGGTGCAGTTGCCACTTCACCTTCTAACAGATAACTTATCAACTGAGAACCATAGCAGATACCTAAAATAGGAATCCCCATTTCCAGTAACTCTTTCTCACACCTTGGAGATTCTTCCTTATATACACTGTTTGGTCCACCGGTAAAAATAATGCCCTTAGGAGCCATCTCCTTAATCTTGTCAATTCCCATTGTATACGGATAAACCTCACAGTAAACATTACATTCACGGACACGGCGTGCAATCAACTGATTGTATTGACCACCGAAATCCAACACGATAACTAATTCTTTCTCCATTTTGTGCCTCCTCATTTTATCTATGTTCTATCTTCTTTCTGCCTGCGTACTGACACATCGATATTCAAGCAAACCTCTTTGCCCAATTTTCCAACAAGGCTGTGCTGGCTTCAGTCAACAACCCCGCTACAAGCAATGAGGCATCAATCTTGTAACGCTGCAGAGTAACGGGGTATATGACCCTCGTGGCAGTCGCCAAATGTCTGGAAGCAACGAGCCAAATGCCTGCAAGCAGCCATTTGGCTCATTGCTTCCAGGAATCGATGATGCTATCGCATTGCTTCATCTATCTACCTTACCACCAAACAGATATTCTGCATAGCTTTACCATGTATTAACATGCCGATACACTAACAAAACCTTCTTCTTATATGATTTCTAAGTTTATATAAATTCTATTCTCTATTCTTCTAAACTCGTTATATCTTTTCCGTAATGATATCGACTGCTGTCTGTAACTGGTTATCCTTTTTACCATCCGAATCTCTATAAGCATCTACATCCAACTCCACCTCATTATCCGGTTTAATACCTACCTCATGAATATCATTTCCATTTGGAGTAAAATATTTTGCAATCGTAAGCTTAATCGCAGAACCATCATCTAACGGGAACATCCTTTGAACAATCCCCTTACCAAATGTATTGGTACCTACCAACGTTCCGGCACCATAATCCTTAATTGCACCGGCAAAAATCTCTGAAGCGGAAGCACTATATCCGTTTACCAAAATTGCCAATGGCTTAGTGAATTGTTCATCATCTGTAGACTTATATTCGCTTGTCACATTCCCTTCCTTATCCTCTGTATATACCAGTTTTCCTGCAGGAAGCATAAAATCAAGCATTTTTACAGCAGTATCAAGCAGACCACCACCATTGTTACGAAGGTCAACGATCAGTCCTTTCATTCCCTGCTTTTCTAAATCCTTAACTGCTGTAATATACTGATCCGCAGTCACTTCATAAAAACTGGATACTTCAATATAACCAATCTTATTATCCAACATCTTATATTCAACAGTCGGATTTTCCACTTTCCTACGTTTTACAGTAATATCATGATCTTCTCCGTCAGAACTGCGGTATACAGTAACCTCCACCTCTGTTCCTTCTTCACCACGGATCTTATCAACAACGGCATCAATATCCTGATCACTGACATCATTGCCTTCCACTTTCGTAATAATATCATTATCCTTAATGCCTGCTTCCTTTGCAGGACCATCAAATACCTTAACAACAGTAATTACCTTAGTATCTGCATTTTGCGAGACCTGAACTCCGATACCAACATACTCCCCTTCGGTATCCTCCATAAAACTTGCGTATTCCTCCGCTGTATAGTATACGGAATATGGATCATCTAGGCCCTCCAGATAACCCTTGACGATCCCATCCTGTTTTTGCTGTTCATCATCCTCAAAATAAAAGTTTTTATCGATTAATGCCTGAATATCTTCCAGCTTTTCATTCGTATTCTTTCCAACAACAGAGCTGTCACCAAGCATTTTTACAGTACTATTGTTTTCTGTGCTGTCTGAGTCTGCTTTCGTCATCTTTATTGTGCTGCATCCAACTGTTCCAATTGCCATTACTGAAATCAGCATATAGGCCGCTGCCTTTTTTATTATTATCTTCATTCTTATCCTTCTTTCATTTTCATATTAAGCTTATCTTACTATATATTTGTTAACACCCAGTGAATTTCCATAAAAGAAAATATCGCGACACTCTCGCGACATTTTCTTTTATAGGAGTAAAAACCGGGTTAATTCGTTTCCCTCGCTTCTACATTTTACTAAAAATATTGATCACACAATTTTTATTGTAAATATGTCAGAGGATCCACATAGGTGCCATCTACACGCACACCAAAGTGACAATGTGGTCCGCTTGAAATACCGGTAGAACCTGCCGCTGCAATCTGTTGTCCGGCAGATACCGCCTCCCCGACAGATACAAGCAAAGAAGAATTATGCATATATACCGTTACCACTCCACCTCCGTGGTCAATACAGACGTAATTTCCTTCCGCATAGTTATAAGTTGCTACGATTACGGTCCCTGAAGCTGCTGCAACGACATTTGAACCCATATCACAAGCAATATCAATTCCTCTATGATAAGAACTTGCACCTGCAACAGGAGCATCCCTGCCTCCAAAATAGGAGGTAATCCGAGTATATCCCGGAACCGGCCAGGTAAATTCTCCGCCACTATAAGAACTGGTTGAACTACTGCTGGCTGTCTGCTCCGCCGATGCTATAATCCTTTCGGCCTCTGCCTGAGCCTGAGCGTATTTATTTACTTCCTCCTGTTGTCCGGCAATGGATTTATTATACTGGGCAAGCTGGGAATTCTTTTCGTCCACCAATGCCTCCATGGTTGACTTCTGTTCATTTACTTCGTCCTGCATTGCCTCATTACTTTCTAAATCCTTATCCAGCTTCTGCTTTAAATTTGCCACCTGTTCTTTTGCTGCTTTCAACTCCTTCAGGATATTATAATCATATGCTGAAACCTGCGAAATATATTCGGATTTATTTAACATATCTGTCATAGATGTGGCTGTAAGCAATACATCCAGATACCGTTTATTGCCTGACTCATAAACCATCTGAATCCGGTCCTTCATTGCATCATACTGCTCTTTCTGAGCCTCCTGGGCAATCTTTAACTTTTTCTGGGCCTCCTTTATTGTTTTCTCAAGTTCCTTCTGATTCTGCTCTAAATGCGTGATTTCAATCTGAAGTTCATTTAACGACTTATCTAACTGAATAACATAATTTTCAATGTTATTCTTTGCATCCTTCAAACTGTCAAGAATTCTCTGAGCTTCTTTCCTGCTTTTAGAAGCCTCCGCTGCATCCTCTCTGGCCTTTGCAACAGAAGCATCTGCAGTTCCATTGTCCGTAGTACTTCCCTCCGTTGTAGACTCCGATGTCGTCTCCGTGCTGGTCATCGTCGCATAACTGGTAACCTTATGCAATGAAACACTACCAAACAATAATGCACATGACAAAAACAGACTCATTCCTGCTTTCCGTTTCGTCTTTTTCAAAATCTTCTTATCAACCATCGTACAAACCTCCCACACTACACTTTCAAATGTTTATGTGTTGTAATCAGACTTCCGAAAAAACCAACTCCAATTCCTAATAAAAGGGAAATCGGTACCATTCCTGTAAACACCTGACCTATTGGTACAAAATCTATCATATTTGCTACAATCACAAAACGCTCTGTCAAATATTGGGTTACTGCATTATAGATAAAATAAACAATCCCGATTGGTATGATAGAACCAACCAGTCCTATAATCGCTCCCTCTACCAAAAACGGTGCTCTTACAAAAATATCTTTTGCACCAATAAGCTTCATAATGGCAATTTCTTCTTTCCTGACAGAAATACCAATTGTAATTGTATTCGTAATTAAAAATAGCGATACAAATAATAATATGGCAATTACACCAAGAGATGTATATCCTACTAATTTATTAAGGGAATTCAGACTTTTTGCAGTCCCCTCACTGCTGTTTACTTTACGTACACCATCTACCTCCTCTATCTTTTTAACCGTATCCCCCTGTTTACTGATATCTTTAAGTGTCAATTCATAAGAAGATGAGTTCAGCAGCGGATTATCTTCTCCAAATACGGAATTCACATATTCCTCATCTCCATTGTATACTTCATCAACATAACTCTTCCATGCCTTATCAGCCGAAACATAAGTAATATGATCCACATTTTTCATGGACTTTAATTCATCACCAATCTTCATAATTTTCGGTTCATCTGTTCCTTTCTCAAAAAATACAGATATTGTAATCGTATTTTCAATAGATTGGATTTCCGTCTTCATATTCAATACAATCGCATAAAATATCCCGAACAAAAACAAGCAAGCTACGATCGTTCCAATGGAAGCCATGGAAAAAAGAAGGTTTCTGCGAATATTTTTAAGACCCTGCTTGATACAATATCCGAATGTATTAATCTTCATCCCTATAACCACCCTTTTCCTCGTCACTGACAATCTTACCCTTTTTTAGTGTAATAACACGTTTTTGCATAAGATTTACAATTTCTTTATTATGTGTAACAACAATTACCGTTGTCCCTCTTCTGTTAATCTCCTCCAATAATCTCATAATTTCTAAAGAATTTTTTGGATCCAGATTACCCGTTGGCTCATCCGCCAAAATAATATCCGGTTCATTTACAATTGCTCTTGCAAGTGCAACCCTTTGCTGTTCCCCGCCGGATAATTCCTTCGGAAACTGCTTATATTTATCTGCCAGTCCCACCATAGTAAGCGTAGCCGGCACCTGTCTTCTGATCTCCCTTAACGGTTTTTCAATAACCTGCTGTGCAAATGCTACATTTTCAAAAACAGTACGATCTTTTAATAATCTAAAATTTTGAAATACGACTCCTATCTTTCTGCGAAGCATCGGTACTTCTCTTCGCTTCATTGTACTATATAATTTGCTATCAACTGAAATTTCTCCTGCTGTCGGTTTTATTTCCTTTAACAACAGCTTAATTAATGTTGTTTTTCCGGAACCACTGCTTCCAACCACAAAGACAAAATCACCTTTATTAATCCGAAATGTCACATTGTCCAATGCCTTTATCCCGGTTGGATACTGCATGGTTACATGATCAAGCACTACCATCTCAGCATTCCTTTCTCTCTTAATATTCCAAAGATTCCATATATTTCATATATTTTACTACCATCAATGCAATCTTAAATGTTATTGCATCTTCAAAAATCCGAAGATCCAATCCCGTACTTTTTTGTAATTTATCCAAACGATATACTAATGTATTGCGATGGATATATAATTGTCTTGAAGTCTCTGATACATTTAAACTATTCTCAAAGAATTTATTGATTGTTGTAAGTGTTTCCTCATCAAAATCATCCGGTGAACGATTCTCAAAAATCTCCTTGATAAACATTTTACAAAGAGGAATTGGAAGCTGATAGATCAAACGCCCAATACCCAGATTACTATATGCAATGATACTACGGTTTCCATAGAAAATCTTACCCACATCAAGTGCCATTTTCGCTTCCTTATAAGAACGTGAAACCTCTTTAATTTCATTTACTATTGTACCAAATGCAACATGTACAGAAGACATTGCTTCTGTATTTAACATATCTACAATCACTTTAGCAGTCTTGTTCATATCCTCATAAGTTTCATTCTGCTTTACTTCCTTTACAAGAATAATATTCTTCTCATCAACTGCAGTAACAAAATCCTTTGCCTTGCTGGAAAAAATATTACGTACCGTTTCTAACGCATTTGAATCCTTTTCATTTTTTGTTTCGATAATAAATACAATCCGTTTTACATCTGTATCAATATGGAGTTTCTTTGAACGATTATATATATCTACCAACAAAAGATTATCCAATAACAGGTTCTTTATAAAATTATCCTTATCAAAACGTTCCTTGTAAGCAACCAACAGGTTTTGTATCTGGAATGCTGCAATCTTACCAATCATATAAACATCATCTGCTTCTCCTTTTGCAATAATGATATACTCTAACTGGTTATCGTCAAACACCTTGAAGAACTGATACCCCTGCAGCATCTGACTCTCTGCCGGAGAGTCTGCAAATACAAGTGCAGATTTCTCATATTCATCCGTATCCCGAAGGGTAGATGCTAATGCTTTCCCCTCTGTGTCCATCACACATAAATCAACTCTTGCAATAGCCTTAATCCCTTCAATGGTATCTTGTAAAATTTGATTTGATATCATTCTCTTCACTCCTTACCTTTTTGTAAAACATCTACTCCTTATTCTAACGGAAATCAACAAAAAAAGAAAGTAAATGTTGCAGATTTTATAAATTTTTCACGATTTTATCACCGGATACTTTAAAACCAAACAAAAAGAACCTATTTGTAAAATTTTTCCATACGAAAAAAGCGGTTGCGTAAGCAACCGCTTTTTCTAAAACACAAATTCATTAATCTAAAATTTTCTGTTCTGTTTCCTTATCAAAGATATGAATCTTACTTAAATCAAATGCCAATTGTACTGTATCACCAGGTCTTGCTGTTGTACGGGCATTTACTCTTGCAGTAATATCAAACTGATCAATTGTAAAGTACAGATAAACTTCCGCACCTAACATCTCATAAATTGTAATCCTTGCATCAATAATACTTTCCGGAGAAGACTCAAGGAATAGCTGTTCATCATGAATATCCTCTGGACGAATACCCAGTACAACTTCCTTATCAATATAGTTCTGCTCAACCAGAATAGCTGCTTTTGAATCAGGAACCTTAATTGAATGAGAACCAAACATTAATAAAATATCTGCACCGGATTTAACAACTTTACACTCAATAAAGTTCATAGGAGGCATACCCATAAAACCGGCAACAAATAAATTGGTTGGCTTATCATACAAGTTCTGAGGTGTATCAACCTGCTGAATGATACCGTCTTTCATAACGACAATTCTTGTACCCAATGTCATAGCCTCTGTCTGGTCATGTGTTACATAGATAATGGTTGTCTGTAGTCTTTGATGCAGCTTCGAAATCTCAACACGCATCTGAACTCTCAGCTTAGCATCCAGATTGGATAAAGGCTCGTCCATTAAGAATACTTTTGGTTCACGGACAATTGCACGTCCCATAGCGACACGCTGTCTCTGACCACCTGATAAAGCCTTAGGCTTTCTATCAAGTAAGTGCTCAATATCAAGAATTTTGGCAGCCTCATGTACCTGCTTATCAATTTTCTCCTTTGGAACTTTTCTTAATTTAAGACCAAATGCCATATTATCGTATACTGACATATGTGGATACAAAGCATAATTCTGGAATACCATTGCGATATCTCTATCCTTTGGCTCTACATCTTTAACCATTTTATCGCCAATCCATAATTCTCCCGAACTGATATCCTCAAGACCCGCAATCATACGAAGCGTAGTTGACTTACCACATCCTGATGGTCCTACAAAGATAACAAATTCCTTATCTTCAATTTCAAGATTAAAATCCTTAACTGCATTAAATCCATTTGGATAAATCTTATAAATATTTTTTAATGATAAACTAGCCATTTTTTTTCCTCCTTGGATTATATAATTTTATGCTGACTAAATCATAGTAGTATCATACATCATTTATTTCCCAAAAGAAATATGACTATTCAACAAATAAATTTTAAATTCTTTGTTCAAATTGTCAGAAATCGAAACATTCGCATAAAAATATATAGCTTTTTTTGTGTTTTATTATCTAAAACTACCTATACCTTTAATTTACAAGCTTATTTTTATTAAAAATATCGACAAAACCCGGGGAAATCCCCCTATGCCCCCTGCTTTTTTGTAAATTTTGCCAAATACTTTTATATAATTGTGACAAGAATAGGAACAAAATATGCTTATCCCATAATTCAGTACCTTATTTTATACAATTATTCTGTCATTTATCTATGCTGTTTTAACTGTAATTTCATTTTAAGATTCGCTAAGAAGGATCTCATTCTTCCTCCCTTTCGAAACCATTTATAAAGATTCTCTATTTTCAACTTTTGAATTGTTTCGGGAATCTCTGCCTCTAGAACTGCTTTATGATATAAAATGTCTCCGGTAAACAGCATTAGCCCTGCATTGATCTGCTCACGAAACGTACCCAGTATTTCTAATTGTTTTTTGTCCGTCAAAGCCATCAACAAAATATCCGGTGCCACAGAATTAATCTCATTCACAATATGGTCCGGAGATTCTTCCTGCTCTGTCAAAAAGGTACCGCTTAATGTTAAAAACGGACGCTTTTCATGAATATTTTCCTGCACGGAGATAAATTTTTCCTCATCCTCAGCCACGAGCAACAATTCACATCCTGTCTCCACGGCATAATCTAATATTATATCAAAATAATCTTCCAAGAAAAAAGGATCACGTTTATGCCCCAGAATTTCATTTACACTGGTATTCACGCTGGCATTACCGGGCAAAACCAGTTCACTTCTCTCTACAAGTTCTTTCCATTCTTGGTTTTCCTGTAAAAGCAGCAATGTCTCGCTATTGACAAAGTACACCACTTTGCTTCCTTCTTCTTTTAAATGTTGTATCGTTGTCTCACTGGCATCTCTTGTAGGGGCGATGTCCACTGCCACATCCAATATCCGGACTCTTTTTTCTTTCATAAAATACCTCTGCTACCGAACTGTAGAATCATTTTTTCCAACTACAATAAAGATATCAACATCTGTTGTAGATACATCTATACCGGAACTTAGGGAACCAACTTCAATTGCTGCATTCTGGAAATATTCCGCCAGATCCTCGCCCATCCCCTCCTCTGAAACATAAATTTTTGTCTGTTCTTCTCTGGAAAGACTGTAATTTCCGGTTGCAACCTTTGTAAACCCTTCTCCGCTCAGTTTATTCATCCATGATTTAGCAAGACCTGCTACCCCTGTACTGTTCAACACTAATATGCTTTTATCTTTTGAAGAAATACTCTTTTCCTCAGTCGTCGGCTCCTGTGTTGTTACCTCTTGTGTTGTCGCGTCTTCTGAAATATCACCTTCATTTTCTTCATCCAGCATTGCCTGCAGTTCGTCATCACTATGGGTAGAACCCTCTTCTGTCACAGTATCTTTCGCCATCTGTTTTTTATCCGTGTTCACCTTTATAATAAAAAATGCAGCAAAACCTACAATTGCAATTCCCATTAGTACTACCATAGACCGCAAAAACGCTTCTCCAAACACTCTTAGAATGGTCTTTTTATCCATTATTCCGCCTCCTATTTTTTTTCATAAGTGATTTAATTATAACAGAGTTGCATTTTCTTTTCAACCTTTTCGTGCTATAATGGAATCAGAACCTGTCTTACTCAGCAGGAAAAGGAGGATTTATGAACAAAACGGCAATTATCACAGGTGCTTCACGGGGAATCGGAAGAGCCTGTGCCATTGAACTTTCAAAATATTTTGAACATATAGTAATTAATTCCTGCACACATAAAAAAGATTTGGAGGATACCAAAAAAGAAATTGAGAGTAACGGTGTGGATTGTCTGGCAATTGCAGGTGATATTGCAGATTATCACTTTGTTTCTTCTATGATGAAAACGGCAACTGATACATTTCCGAATATTGACCTGCTTGTAAATAATGCCGGTATTTCTTATATAGGATTACTTTCCGATATGACAATTCAGGAATGGAACCAAATCATAAACACCAATCTTACCTCCGTATTTAACTGCTGCAATCAGATCATTCCCCATATGCTACATCGCAAATCCGGGCATATCATTAACATATCCTCGATGTGGGGAATCAGCGGTGCTTCCTGTGAGGTCGCTTACAGTGCATCAAAAGGAGGTGTAAACGCTTTTACCAAGGCTCTGGCAAAGGAACTGGCTCCTAGCAGCATCCGAGTTAACGCACTAGCTTGCGGTGCTATTGACACCCAGATGAATACCTGTTTCGATAAAAAGGAACTGGAAGCCTTTTGTGAAACAATTCCTGCATGCCGATTCGGAACACCTCAAGAAATTGCCAATGCAGTTATTCATCTTTATAACAGCCCATCTTACCTGACCGGTGAAGTTATAAAAATAGACGGTGGTTATCTCTAAGCCACCGTCTTCTTATTCTCTATTTAGCTGCTGCCGTTTTTGTCACACTCTCGTCTACTGCATCACCGGGAACCTCCGGGTATGTTGCTTTATCAAGAACCCGTCCGACTCCTACATATTTTCTATAATCATAGTCAGATACAACAATTCCAGTCGACTCGGTAGAAGCATGTACCACTTTATCGTTGCCAATATACAACGCAACATGGGAACACCCCTTCTTACTTCTTCCATAGAAGATCAGATCACCAGGACGGATATTTTTCATCTTAACCTTCTTTGTATCCTTTAACTGCCGATATGCATTATGATATAAATCATATCCAAATTTCTTATAAACCGCCATTGTAAATCCAGAACAATCCGTACCCTTTGTCAGGCTGGAACCACCATACCGATACCTGTTCCCAACATACTTTAATGCATAGCTTACAACTGCTTTTTGTTCATTGGACATACCTGTATAATCTATTACTGTTACCTTACATGTATATTTCTTTCCTTTCACCTTAGCCGTAACCTTTGCACTGCCCACTGCAACTGGTGTCAGAACCCCGTTTTTCACTTTTACAACTTTCTTATCACTGGAACTCCATTTTACTCTGCTCTCTGTATTTTTCACCTGCAAGCTATATGTACTTCCCATTTCAAGAACAACTTTCATTTTATTTAACTTGATTGCTCCTGCCGCCTCAACCTTTGTCGATCCAAATATCATTATACTAAGTGTAAATAAAACTGTTAAAATAAATAATACTCTGTGCTTCATAAATCGTGCCTTTCCCTGTTCTTCTTAACTAAGAACCATTCATTTATTATTGACTGTACTTATTTTAACACATTTTTTACAAATTTCAAGAACTTTTTATAATTTTTGTAACATTTTTGTAACAACTGTTTATCTTCTGGCATTTTTTCTTTAGAAAGTGTTAAGAAACCGGCACATACCAGACTACTCAATGGAATAATCAAAAGACATCCGGTTGCCCCCAGCAACAAGCCCGACAATTCCTGAAAAAGTGCTTTTGAATTTAAGATTGCCACAAGTGTATCTTCATTTCTCATAAATAAGACTGCAAGCATGATGCTTTCTCCAAGACCTGCAAAAAACAGAGTGTTTACCGTTGTACCAAGAATATCCTTTCCTACAGACATCCCCGACAAAAATAACTGTTTTCCCGTTAGTTCCGGTTTATTTACATAGACTTCATTTACTGCTGTTGTAACTGCCACTGCCGTATCCATAATAGCTCCCAGCAGTCCCAGCACAATTGCAGCTAACGATATCGCCGACATGGAAATATCCAGATCAGCCGACAAATACATACTGATCTCTTCATATTGTTCTATCTCATTATATCCGCTGATTCCCGCAGACCAAAGCAGCGGTCCTGCCGTAAAAAAGATAAACAACAGCACCAGCACAACAGAAATAGCAGCGGCATGCATTTTCCGGTTTCTCCCATTTTGGATATAGAGAACCGTAACAACTAAAAAAATACTAATCAAAAAGGTAGCAGGAATCGGCGGAAATCCCCATGCCATCAGATAAATATCAATCCCAAATGCAATAACGGTACGGACCAGGGCAAAAAAAGAATCCAGCCCCCGATTTCCGCCTATCAGAACCATCAGCCCAAACAAAATCCCTAACAAGACCAGTATCATTTTGCCCGCCTCCATTTCTTAATCCCTGCGGTATGCAAAAGCAGCACTGCACATGCACCAGAAACCGGTATTGCCAGAACAATACCAACGGCTCCCATTAAAAAGCGTATAATTTCAAAAACAATCTGGAAATGAATCAAATGATAAAGTGTATATCCATTTTTTATTTTTACTACCATCATCGGAATTGCCCCACTAATATAAGTAAAAAACAATACATTGATCATCGTTCCCATAATATCGTACCCCATTTCCCGCACAGACTGAATTAATGCCTTTAATTTGACATCCGGTGTTTGTTTGACGATTTCGGATACTCCCGCTGCAATACTGATGGAAACGTCCATCACCGCTCCAAGACTCCCCATTAAAACGCCAGTTAAAAATAAATCAGACAGATCCGCAGGATTTACCACATAATCCATCATCTCATAAGGAAGCCGGGCACTGGTATGCAGCACAATTTCATAAATTCCATAACAAAGTAATGTCGTTAGTACGGTCGCTATGATCGCTGCTAATGTCTTTTTATGAAAACCACCGGCAAAAAGTAATGTCAACACACTGAAAATAAGCATAAGAATATTGGCAAGCATAATCAAATTGTTCCCCCTGCCATAACTCCAAAGTGCTGCAAGAAAAATAGCCATATTCAGAATTAATGACAGCAGAATAATTCCTCCCTGCCACTCATTGAGAAACAGCAAAAGAAATGAAAACACTCCTATCAAAACAGCAAGATAAATGTCCCTCTTTTTTCCCTCAATCACACCCGATTCCTCTCTGTTGTCAACAGCAATAAATAACTGTTCTCCTTTCCGGTATCTCTCATCATTGATACCGGAAGTTGAATACATATTCGATAATACAATCTCTTTTCCCTTTTGGGTGCCGTTTAAAATGATCGCCCTAATTTCCTGTTGATAATATTTCTCTGTTTCTTCGTTAGGTCCTTCCTCTTCATGGGAAAATGTATTGCGGACGAAAGTTACCTTTGCGACAGTATCTGAATACAAAAATGCATCCCTTGATACGAAAACAAGGACCACTGTAAAAACCAACAGTAGTCCAACCGCCTTTATTTTTTTAGATAGCTTTCTCTTTCTTTCGTCTGCCATATCCCATGCCTTTCTCACTGTGGATAAACCAGCCTGTCATCCGTAATATTGCAAAGAACCTCGTCATAATAACGTTTTGCAACATATTTTGCCATATTCAAATTCATATCCAGATAATTACCACAGTCACGGGCAGCCGCTCCCGGAACCTCTCCCTCAAAATCCTTCATAAAGGAGAACATCGCTTTCACCAACGGCATAATATCTTTTGATGTATAATCCCCAGCCAATACCAGATAAAAACCTGTCCTGCACCCCATTGGTCCAAAATAAATGACTTTCTCCTTATATTCCTTGTGATTGCGCATAAATGTTGCCCCTAAATGCTCTAAGGTATGCACTTCTGCTGTATTCATTACCGGCTCAAAATTCGGTCTTGTCATACGCAGATCAAAGGTCGTGATTACTTCTTCTCCAACACGATCCTTACGGGATACATAAACACCCGGAAGAAGCGTCAAATGATTCACTGTAAAACTTGCTATTTTTTCCATAGAAAAACCTCCTAAAAAATTATAATTGCCTGCAAAGTTCTAAAATAAGCTTTACGGAATGTTCAATCGCCTTCGCTTCAAATGCCGGATAATCTACCGTTGCTGAATCGTCTGCCTTATCTGAAATGGCACGTATAATAAGAAATGGTATCTGATTTAGATACGCTGCATGTGCAATCGCTGCTCCTTCCATCTCTGTGCAGTATCCGGCAAAATGCTCTACCAGCCATTGCTTTTTTACTTTATCAGAGACAAACTGATCTCCGCTGACGATTCTCCCTTCAAACACAGTGATATCCGGATTCACCTTTTCGCAGGACTGTTTTGCCATTTCCCGAAGCCTTTCATCAGCTTCAAAAGACAGCGTATCCATACGCGGTATCTGTCCTAACGGATATCCAAATGCCACTGCGTCCATATCATGCTCTAATGTATCCGTTGACAAAACAATATCTCCTATATTGATATCTGCATTTAAGGAGCCTGCAATACCAGTATTAATAATAGCATCTACATGATAAGTATCAGCCAGAATCTGTGTACACATGGCAGCATTGACCTTTCCGATTCCGGAACGGACTACCACCACCGGATGACCATTTACTGTCCCTTCAAAAAACTCCATGGCTGCCTTTTTCATGATCTGTACATTTTCCATCTGCTCTTTTACTTTTGCAACTTCTTCATCCATTGCACCTATAATTCCTAACATATTTTTTCCCTCGCATTTCTTATTTTTCAATTACCTATCTTGTATTTCCATAGGGATTACCAATTCAACCGTAAATTCATTCTCTGTTTCATATTTTCTAAATTTGCCATGGTGAAGTCTCATAATCCGGTCACAGGTAATCAGTCCAATCTTTGTACTTTCGTGTTCATCCAGATTCTTACGGATTCCATTGCGGACTCTGATCACCATGGATTTCCCCTCCACACTTGCAGAAACTTCAATGGGTATATCCTTATCCGCATATTTTTCAAGATTGGATATAATGTTATTTAATACTCTTTGCATATATTTTATATTAACCATGCAATTCCCCGACTGCTCATTTGTCCGGTTAACACCGGTAAATTGATATCCCGCTTCCTCCAGTCCCAGAAATTGGTTTTCAATCAGGTCCTCTGCTAACATACATGCTGGAACAGCCTCCACATCAATTCTTTTTTCATTTTCTCCGTATATCAGAAAATATTCAAATAAATCATCTGAAAGTTCCTTAATCTCCCGTATTCTGGCCAATGATAATTCCAGATAATGTTTTCGCTGTTTCTCATCCTTAATATGATCCATATTAAGAATTTCAAGATATCCGTTTAAGATAGTAAGCGGAGTACGCAGATCATGTGACATGGATGTAACCAGATCTTTATTAACCTGCATCATCCGCTGCTCTTTTTTCATATTATCCATAATAGAAAGTCTCATCTGATCAATTCCTAATGCCAGATTTGCAATCTCGTCATTCCCCTTTACCGTAATCGGATATTCCAGATTTCCGCCTTCTAATATCTGGAGTTCCTGTACAATACTATTAATATAGCGGACTTTCTTTTGAAGCAGCATCGTAATTACTATAATAAAAAGAAAGACACCGATAATTATTCCTGCTCCCCAGATATAATAATAATATTTCCAATAATCATAACAGAAAATATCTGCACTGACTACCCTTTTATCCGTCAGCTTCAACTGATAAAGATATTCTGACTCCTGCACATCCCCCACCGTTACTTCTGTTTCCAAATTTTCATCATAGGTATAATCCGAATTAAATACTACTTTGTTATTCTGATATACCGCTAGATACACATAGGAATTCTCATCTGTCCAGTTTTTCAATTGGGAAATCGTATCTGTTGTAATATCCATCTTTGTAATATAATTTTGAAGATCTTTAATATACCGCATCTGCAGATTTCTGTTTTTATCCTGATCATCAAAAATATCATCTACATAATTTATCCCCCAATGAACAATCAGATATCCTGCTAAAAAAGCAACGGCGCCTGCGATAACAACACAACCCACCATATACCATGTGAGCTTTGACTTAAATGCATTCTTTATCTTAAACAATCCGGTATCCCCTTCCCCAGATGTTATGCAGATATTTTGCATTTGGTCCAGTATCCCCTAACTTTTTACGGATATTTCTTATATGCACCATAACTGTATTGGTTGAATTCGGCATATAGGATTCTTCCCATGCCTGCTCATAAATCTCCTTTGCAGTAAAGATATGGTTTCGATTTGTTGCTAACAACTGAAGAATTCTATATTCAATTTCCGTTAAAGGAATCTCTTTTCCGTCACGTATTACCTGCTGCAATTCCGTATCTAAAATAATATCCTGAATCAGAATTCTTCCTTTATTCTCATGTTCCGGCAAAGGTGAATCTCCCATATGAGGTCTTTTTAACAATGCCTTAACACGTAATAATAATTCGGTGCAGGAAAAAGGTTTTGTCAGATAATCATCGCCGCCTGCTTCAAAACCTTCAATCATATCCGATTCCGCTGACTTCGCTGTTAAAAATAAAATCGGGACCTCTGCTTTTTCCCGCAGCCTTTCACAGGCATCAATTCCGTTGCATTTTGGCATCATAATGTCCAGTATCACTAAATCTACGTCCTGATTAAACTGTTCAACTGCTTCCTCGCCATTATGTGCCAGAATTGTATGAAAACCTGCATCCTCTAACATAATTCTTAAAACTTCACGGATATCCTTTGCATCATCTGCAATTAATATTGTCTGACTTTCTGCCATATTTCCACCTCTTATTTCCCTCTTTGCTCCTGCTGGTTTATTGACTATTTCTCCAGTATATCAAAAAAACTCACAAAGTGCCTGAATTTTTAACATATTTAAGAATTCTTTATTTTTCTCTGGTAAATAATAGTTTGGGT
>CAJUBR010000057.1 GCA_910584695.1 uncultured Lachnospiraceae bacterium | reverse complement strand
AGTGGGCCGCCGGGGGCTCGAACCCCGCACACCCTGATTAAGAGTCAGGTGCTCTACCAAATGAGCTAGCGGCCCAAATATTTACTTTTTTGCTTGTCTCTTCCAACAACATTGACAATTATATACGATAGTAAAATAAAAAGCAAGTACTTTTTTAATATTTTTTAATATTTTTGTTCTGGACGAAGCTGTCGCATGAAAGTTTTATTTTTTTGCTACACAACTTTCACAAAGAACGCTGTCACGCATCCCTTAACTTCCACTTATCTTTGTAATGGCGCAGTAGCCCCTATTTACGGATATATGACAAAAATGTTACAAATTTTTCACCTCTGTTTCACACATCCGTATTAGTTTATTTTATATTATAAGGTCATTGTAGACTACATTTTTCCAGTACGGCAATATATCGAGATGTTACACTTGCAATATTACCTTTTATTATTTAAAATGTATCCTACAACCTGTTATCCTTAATCTACAGAGAAAGGAGTATGCTGAACTAACCAGCATAGCTATAATATGAAAAAAACAAGATATAACAACAAAATTTTCTATCTTTTACTCTCCCTGTTTTTACTTATAGGAATCGGGAGCACTACCTATGCAGCAAATGACGACCCCGGAGCGGGACGTTTATCAGGCGACTATATCCCGGATACTTTTTATGATACAGATAACAAACCGGATTCCAATCAGAACAAACAGCCTTTTCTCAGACGTTATGGTAGTTCTACAAGTATAAGTCCTTATACGAATAAGACTTATACACATCACTCTACTTTTGATGGACGTACTATTATAAACGGTATCGATGTCAGCCAATGGCAGGCAGCGATTGACTGGAACAAAGTAAAAGCTGCTGGTATTGATTTTGCTTTTATCCGCATGGGATACCGGGGATATGGCTCTGCCGGTACGCTGAATAAAGATACCTATTATGATAGAAATATGCAAGGTGCTGCTGCTGCCGGTATTCGAACCGGTATTTACATCTTTTCCCAGGCTATCACAACTGCCGAAGCAAAAGCAGAGGCACAATACATCTTAGACAATATTAACAGTTACAATGTTACCATGCCGCTTATATTAGATTATGAATATGCATCCACCGAATCCGGCTTAGGAGGCCGACTTTATAACGCAAAGCTCTCCAAAAAGCAAGCCACGGATGTCTGTCTGGCATTTTGTGAAACCATTGCGGCTGCCGGATATACCCCGATGGTATATGCCAATAAGAGCATGTTGGAAAACCAGTTAAATGCGGTCAATCTTACCCAGAAGGGATACCGGATCTGGCTTGCAAATTACACGACAAATACAACTTATGGTGGAACCTTTGATTTTTGGCAGTATTCCAGTACGGGAAAAGTAAGCGGAATCAATGGAAATGTAGATATGAATTTCTATTATGTACAAAGTACGGATAACTTTTTTAAAGGTGGCCCGGTTATACCACCTGTTTCATCAAACAGGTATAACATTGCCTCTGCCTCCGTTTCTGCAATTCCTGATCAGGGATATACTGGAAAAAATATAACTCCTGCTCTTACCATAACCTATGCCGGGCAGGTGCTGAAACGAGATGTTGACTATTCTGTAACCTATAGCAAAAATAAGAATGTGGGAACCGGTTCCATTAAAATTACAGGAAAAGGCAATTTCAATGGAACAAAGACTATGTCATTTAAAATCGTACCAAAGACTATGTCGAAACCAAAAGCAAAAAAACGTTCCACGAATTATATTACACTTTCCTGGAGCAAAAACACCAGCGGTTCCGGTTACCAGATATTCCGCTCCACCTCTTTAAATGGATCTTATAAGAGAATTAAGACAATTTCCAAAAACTCAACCACCTCTTATAAGAATACAAAGCTTACAGCCGGGCAATGCTATTATTACAAAATACGAAGCTATAAAAAAGTTGGAAAGACCACATATTATGGTGCATTTTCACCGGTATCCACACTTTATACAAAAACCGGTTATACGAGAAATGCGTTAGCCAAATCAGGAGCTGCCATTTATAACACGGCTTCTTCTGCAGGGAATGTAATCGCTGTTCCTGCCGTTAATACCAGTATGTCGGTTACCTATCGGACAAAGGATACAAACAATGGAAACTGGTACTATGTAACCTGCAAAATAAAGGGTATCAGTTATAAAGGATTTATTCCCGCCGGTAAGGTAACCATAACAAAAGTAGGAAAAATCACAAAGGCAAGCAAAGTGAACCTTAGAAAGTCCTACTCCACAAAGTCTAAAGTAATTACAACATTAAATAGAAATCAAAAGGTTACCATTTTATCTACCAAAAAGAAAAAGGGTACAACATGGTATAAAGTAACTTTAAAAAAGAAGAAAAAAACTTATAATGGCTGGGTTTCTTCTCCATACATTAAAATCCAGTAAAATGAGGTTGACTTTCCAATTTGTTTCAGCTACAATTGACCTATATTTTAAATACAGACAATGCATTGACGAGGACAGTAACTTAGAATTCTGTCTCCAGAGAGGGCTTATGATGCTGGAAGAAGCCTATTCAGAACCTAAGAGAACACCACCTCCGAGCAGCCTTTCATACAGGCCGGTGACTCCGATATCGTCTTAATGAAGTGCTTATTTTACTATGATAGAGATAATCAGTCATTCCGGTCTGGTTTATTTTTTCATACAGATGAGAACTAGGGTGGAACCACGAGAATATCGTCCCTGGCATAATATTTTATGCTGGGGATTTTTTATTTTACTGGATATTCCTTTTATCTGCCGGCAAAGCAAACACATTTTATATTTCCGGCTGTAAATATTACAGTCGCAACATTTTATAAGGAGGTAGCATATGGATATTTTAAGAACAATGAAGGACTCATTTACGGACACTATTATCTTGATCAAAGATTTTTTTAACGAGGAAACGACCATGACACGCAAGGTCATTGCCATAACCTGTAGTATTTTTGCCTTACTTGGCATCATATATGGATTTCTAATAGCCCCAGTAAAAAGAGGCATTCAAATCAACATTACAAATAATGAAAATGGCCCATATACTGAAGAAAAATAATCTAAGATAACACTAAAAAGGAGATTGTTACAATCATGAAAATTACTTTAAAAGATGGCTCTTTCAAAGAGTATGAAAATGCAACCAGTATTTTTGATATCGCAAAGGATATCAGTGAAGGTCTTGCCCGGGCAGCATGTGCCGGTGAAGTAGACGGAAAAGTGGTAGATCTGCGTACCGTTATAGAAAAAGATTGTACCCTTAATATTTTAACCTTTGATGATGAATCTGGTAAAAAAGCATTCCGTCATACCGCCGCCCATATTTTGGCACAGGCAGTAAAAAGACTGTATCCGGACGCAAAATGTACCATTGGTCCGGCAATCGACGAAGGCTTTTACTATGATTTTGATATGCCCTCTTTAGGACGGGAAGAACTGGATAAAATCGAAGCAGAAATGAAAAAAATTGTAAAAGAAAATATTCCGATCAAAAGCTATACTCTCCCCCGTGCAGAAGCCATTAAGCTTATGGAAGACAAAAACGAGCCTTATAAGGTGGAGTTAATTCATGATCTTCCAGAGGATGCTGTACTAAGCTTCTATGAGCAGGGTGATTTTACAGACCTGTGTGCCGGTCCTCACTTAATGAGTACTAAACCAGTAAAATTCTTTAAACTTACCTCTTCTTCTGGTGCATACTGGAGAGGAAATTCAGATAATAAAATGCTGACCCGTATTTACGGAACTGCTTTTACCAAGAAAGACGATTTAAACGAGCGTCTTGAATTCCTTGAAAACATTAAGAAACGTGACCACAACAAATTAGGGCGTGACCTGGAATTATTTACCACTGTTGATATTATTGGCCAGGGGCTCCCGCTTATGATGCCAAAGGGTGCAAAAATCATCCAGACCATGCAACGTTGGATTGAAGACTTAGAGGATAATGAATGGGGATATGTCAGAACCAAAACACCTCTTATGGCAAAATCCGATTTATACAAGATGTCAGACCACTGGTACCATTACAAAGACGGTATGTTTATTTTAAACGACGATGAAGATGAAAATGGCGTCTCTGCTTCTGGACAGGATATTTTAGCCCTGCGTCCAATGACATGCCCGTTCCAGTATTTTGTATACAAAGCAAAACAGCACAGTTATCGCGACCTTCCGTACCGGATGGGAGAAACCTCTACGATATTCCGCAATGAGGATTCCGGTGAAATGCACGGTTTAACCAGAGTCCGCCAATTTACCATATCAGAAGGACACTTAATCTGCACCCCGGAACAGATTAAAGAAGAATTTAAAAACTGTGTAGCCCTTGCAAAACATTGTCTGACTACTTTAGGAGTAGAAGAGGATGTCACCTACCGCATGTCTAAATGGGATCCAAACGACAAGGAAAAATATCTCGGTACTGCCGAAGACTGGGATCACGTACAGGACGCCATGCGTGTTATTTTAGACGAAATTGGGATTGACTACACAGAAGAAGAAGGTGAGGCTGCCTTCTACGGTCCTAAACTGGATATCCAGGCAAAGAATGTATACGGAAAAGAAGATACCATGATTACCATCCAGTTAGATATGTTCCTATCGGAACGGTTTGATATGTATTATATTGACAAAGACGGAGAGAAAAAACGTCCATATATTATCCACCGGACTTCCATGGGATGTTACGAAAGAACACTGGCATGGCTGATTGAAAAATACGAAGGTGCATTTCCAACCTGGTTAGCACCGGAACAGGTCCGCATTCTTCCGATTTCCGAAAAATTCCATGCATATGGTAAAGAAATTCTTGCTGAGCTCAAGAAAAATGGTATTCTTGCCACAATGGATGAGCGTTCTGAAAAGATTGGTTATAAAATCCGTGAGGCAAGACTGGAAAAGCTTCCTTACCTGCTTGTTATCGGTGCAAACGAAGAAGGAAGCAGAACCGTATCTGTCCGCAGGCGCGGTGAAGACGGCGATCTCGGTTCCATGGAACTGGATACCTTTATAAATCGGATCTGTACCGAAATCCGGACCAAATCTTTAACACAAATGGAAAAATAAAAGATAGGACTGTCGCATTAAAATCCCTTTTTAATGTGACAGTCCCTTTTTAATTCACATTCCTTTGAGTAAATCCTGTATTACCTCTTCTACCGTTTCAATTTTATCTGCTTTATAAGCACCTGCCCCGCAAAATATTAACCCCTCTTCCACATTACCTTTTACCGCATTTACCAGTGCTTTACTGATACAATACGGATTATCTTTTCCATTACATCCCTTAATACATTGATAACACTTAGAAACCGGCTGTTTTTTCATTTTTAATTCTTTTAAAAATGAATTATTGATTGCCCGGCCCGGCATACCCACCGGACTGTCAATAATAACAATATCCTGTTTTGAGGCACGGAGATAGCTTTCTTTATATGCCATATCTGCATCACACTCTTTTGTTGTCACAAAACGGGTGGCAACCTGAATTCCATCCACTCCCAGTTCCATCATATTATGTGCATCCTCTCTGGTGTAAATACCGCCTCCTGCAACAACTGCTATTTTTTTTGCATATTTTTCTCCGTATTCCTTTATTACTTCTATTATCTTTTTAATCTCGTTAGAATAATCTTCCCTGGAACAGGTACTAACCTCCTCCTTTTTAAACCCAAGATGCCCTCCCGCTTCTGGACCTTCAATGACAACCATATCCGCTGTTGTATTGTACTTTTTATCCCACATTTTCAGAATAACGTTTGCCGCCTTTACACTAGACACAATCGGAGCAATCTTTACATTGGTTTCCTTTGTAAATTCCGGAAGGTTCACCGGCAAACCCGCACCCGAAACAATCAAGTCTGCCTCTGCCCTTACAGCAGCCTTCACGTACTCTTCGTAATACCGGGTAGCCACCATAATATTAATCCCTATCATTCCCTTTCCCCCGGCCATCTCTTTTGCTTTTTTAATATATTTCCCGACAGCAGACAGATTAGCCTGCAATGGATGTTCCTCATAATCTTCTTCCCGATATCCAATCTGTGCTGCAGATAAAATACCCACACCTCCGCATCTGGCAACCGCAGATGCTAATTTTTCTAAACTGATTCCTACACCCATTCCACCCTGTACAATGGGAACAGGAACTATATGATTTCCAATCGTCATCGGCTGATACATAATATCTATTCCTCCTAAAATAACTTTCACATTCACATATAGTATTTAATACCATGTTTCATAATATACTATACCGTATTGTTTGTCAATATATAGTATTTTTCAAAGAGATAAAAGCCCTCCAGACGGAAAAGCGGAGGTCGATATAATGTATATTACATATTAGGATTTCATTCAGATACAAATGTTCATTGTGTAACCCTTACCAATTTGATTTATCAGATTTACGAGAAAAAAAGAATAGCCGCCACTACCTGGTATGATATAATACCGCTAATAGTGGCGACTTGCCTTCACATATACAAAGGTAAATAAAAACTGCATCGGTCTGTAATTTTAACGAAAAACTAAACTGTTAATTCTAAATTATGTTTTGTTAAACACTGTTTTTTCATCTATACTCCGTGTAGACTCCCTTTCTAATAATATTCCTTCAAATATCTTTCCCGGTACGGGCTTCTTTTTATTTATCATATAAAACAAAGCATGAATGGATTCTTCTGCTATCTCCTTTACCGGCTGCTTTAAAGTTGTGATAGAAGGTTCATAATAATAAGTATACCCAAGACCATCAAAACCAGCCACCGAATAATCCTCCGGAATCTTCTTCCCTGCCTCAAAGATTGCCTTACAGGCACCAATCGCCATCATATCTGATATCGCATAAACTGCTGTAAATTCTTTACCCGATTTCAGAAGTTCCTTCATTACTGTATATCCGTTTTCCATAGAAAAAGTTTGAATATCCTCTTTCATATAGCAGATCAATTCTTCCTCTATTTCCACTTTGTTATCTTTTAACGCCTTTTTGTATCCTTCTAGTCTTTGATGTCCCATTCCCTCATCCATTTTAAGAGCTGCCAGTATTGCAATTCGTTTATGCCCCTGTTTGCAAAGATAATCGGCCACCTTATAGCTTTCCTTTTCATCATCTACTGCCATATAAGAACATAAAACATCCGATGGCCATTTTTTACTTCCGACTGTACTCATAACGAACGGAACCGTAACTCTTCTTAACATCTCTTCCGTTCTATCTGCATATCCTCCAAGGAAGACAATTCCCTTCAAACGTTTTTCTTTAATCAGTTCAACCGCCACTTCAAACTCATCTTCCTCCTCATCAATATGATGCAGGAAAAACGAATATTTTTCCTTGTTAATTTCACGTTCCATAATCCGTATCATTTCAGCAAAAAATGAATTATCGATTGCTTTTACTAAAATGGCAATTGTCTTTGACGCAGTTCTTTTTAAGTTACGGGCACTATTATTGGGTACATAATTGTACTCTGCTATTGTCCTCATAACCATATTCTTGGTCTGCGGATTAATATCAGGATGGTTATTAATCGCCCGGGATACGGTGCTGACACCAACTCCACATTTTTCTGCAATATCTTTTATTGTGATTGTACTCATAACTATTGTCCTTTATAGTGCATTTATTCCCGCATGCAACAAATCAAGCACGGTAAACCAAATATCCCGCAGCACTGCCGTGTTTTAAGCTTGATGCCTCAACGACTCGCTGCGGGATATCACTTCTCCCTACAATTCTTTCTGGAACGCAGTTCTACACTCTACCATAGATTTCACACATTTTGCGAATCCGTTTCACTAATGCATCATTAAAATCATTGGGTAAAGATCTCCACTCCCAGTTTCCTCCGAGAACGGAAGGCGTATTCAGCCTTGCTTCTTTACCTAATCCTAAATAATCCTGTAACGGAATGATACAGGTATCCGCCGTTGTAGATTGTGCAAGCCGGATAAAAGCCCATGCAATTTCATTATCGTCAAGGCTCTCTCTTCCTAAATATTCTAGTGCCATCTGACGGTCTTCTTTGCTTAACCCCTCATACCATCCGCAAATCGTATTATTATCATGTGTACCGGTATATACAATACTATTTTTTCCATAATTATACGGATGATAATCACCGGATTCTCTGGAATCAAAAGCAAACTGTATAATCTTCATACCCGGATATCCTGTTTTCTTTACCAGTTCTATCACAGAATCCGTCAGATACCCTAAATCTTCCGCAATAATCTTCATAGAACCCATTTTTTCTTTAATTGCTCTAAAAATATCATATCCAGGACCTTGCTTCCATCTGCCGTTCTCAGCTGTTGCATCTCCATAGGGAATTGCATAATATTCATCAAATCCACGAAAATGGTCAATTCTTACAATGTCATAAAGAGTTCCAGAATACGCAATCCTGCTAATCCACCATGCATAATCCGTTTTCTTATGATATTCCCAATCATATAAAGGATTTCCCCACAACTGTCCCGTTGCAGAAAATCCATCCGGCGGACATCCTGACACTTCAATCGGTGTATTGTTATCATCAAACTGAAACAATTCCGGATGTGCCCAACTGTCAGCACTATCAAATGCTACATAAATCGGAACATCTCCTATAATCTCAATGCCCTTTTTATTTGCATAACCTTTTAATTTCTTCCACTGTTTACTAAATTCATACTGAAGATACTTCTGATAAAGAATTTCGTCTTTACACTTCTCTTCATAATATGTTAAGGCTTTCGGATTTCTCACCCTAATATCATCATCCCACTCATTCCAACCTTTTTCTCCGAATCGGGATTTAATTGCCCTATACATCGCATAATCATGAAGCCATTCTTTATTTTCTTCACAAAATGTCTTAAATTCGGCATTTTCCTCTATTTTACTTCTGGAATATGCTTTATAAAGCAATTCGTTTCTGTGTAAATATATCTTCCCATAATCCACACAAGCAGGATCACTGCCAAAATCGCAGACAGCACACTCCTCCTGTGTAAGCAATCCCTCTTCAAACAAAGTAGTCAGATCAATCATATAAGGATTACCAGCAAACGTTGAGAATGACTGGTAGGGAGAATCCCCATAACCTGTCGGTCCCAGTGGAAGTATCTGCCAGTATTTCTGCCCCGCCTTTTCCAAGCAATCTACAAATTCATACGCCTCTTTCGAGAAACATCCAATTCCATACGGTGACGGAAGGCTCGTTACCGGCAGCAATATTCCACATGCTCTCATATATTCTCTCCTTTTTCTATTGCAGTCAATTATTCTGTAAAACCGTATACCCCTCCTAAACAGCGGGGTATACGGTCTCTATTCTGTTCTGCATCAAGCAGTGTTAAATCTGTGCCATCAGCACACACTAACCCACAAGTGTAACTTTCGTCCCTTGCAGAAATCAACCCTTTACAGCTCCGGCTGCAACACCTCTGATAATATGCTTCTGGCATATCAAATAGAAGATAATAATCGGTAAGATTGCTAATACAAGCATTGCCATCATAGCACCCATATCAACGGAACCATAACCGCCTCTTAAATACTGAACCGCAATCGGGATTGTTTTATAATCACTACCAATTACCAGATACGGAAGCAGGTAATCATTCCAAATCCACATTGCCTGCAAAATAGCAATGGTAATAACTGTCGGCTTTAGCATTGGAAATACTACCCGAAAGAAAGTCTGTAATGGATTACATCCATCAATCATGGCGGCTTCTTCAATCTCCATTGGAATCGCTTTTACAAATCCACAGAACATAAATACCGCCTGTCCGGCTCCAAATCCGAGATATAGGACAATAATTCCGACCGGATTATCCAAATGAATCATATTTGCTATTTTCGACATGGTAAACATAACCATCTGGAATGGTACAATCATTGCAAATACAAAAACAAAATACAGTATAGAATTGAATTTGTTCTTCACTCTGGTAATAAACCATGCTGTCATAGAGGTACAAAGAATAATAACAGCTACAGAACACAAAGTGATAAATAGAGAATATCCAAATGCAGATATGAAACCTGTCTTCTGAATACCCCCAATATAATTTTCAATTCCAACAAATTTTTCTCCACCCGGAAGAGCAAATGGCTCGTTACTAATAAATAACTTACTCTTAAAGGAGTTCATAAATACAATCAGAATCGGACAAAGGAAAATTACTGCCAAAATACCAATACCAATTGTCAGAGCCAGGCTGGCTCCTGGCGACAATTCGTTAAAACTGTCTTCTTTCATAGCTTTTGGTTTACTCATTAATTCTCTACCTCCTTACTGCGCGTAAAGTATAGCTGTACTAATGCAACTACAGCTACCATAATAAAGAATATAACTGCCTTAGCCTGACCTACACCTGCCCATCCTACTCGTCCATAGAAGGTCTGATAGATATCCAACGCTAACATTCTGGTCTGCTTGCCTGGATTTCCGGCAGTAAGTGCTAAGTTCTGGTCAAACAATTTGAACGAATTTGTAAGTGTCAGGAAAAGACAGATTGTAACGGATGGCATAACCAATGGAATGGTAATTTTTCCAAGAATCTGGAATTTATTAGCCCCATCAATTCTTGCTGCCTCAATAATATCCGGAGATATATTCTGGATACCGGCAATGTAAATAACCATCATATAACCAATTAACTGCCAGTTCATAAGGATTACTAATCCCCAGAACCCGTACTTGGCATCTGATACAATCGTCACACCTGCATTTAACAATACTGCATTAATAATCAACTGCCAAATATAACCTAATACGATACCACCAATCAGGTTTGGCATGAAGAATACCGTTCTAAAAATATTAGTACCCTTAATCGACTTTGTTAATGCAAGTGCCAAAAGAAACGCAAATACATTAACTGTAACTACAGATACAACAGTAAACTTTACAGTAAACCAAAGTGCATCCGTAAAATCTGAATTTGTAAATATTTTCGCATAATTGCTAAATCCTACAAATTGAGCATTTGTAACGGTTGTAAATTTACAAAAAGATAAATAGATTCCCATGATAAACGGAATTAAGAATGATATCGCAAATGCTATTAATGTAGGAAGCACGAAGATGGGAAAATATTTTTTTAATGTTTTCTGCATAAAATCCTCCTCTCGATAGAGAAAGGCGAGGCAGTTTTCCCGCTCTCGCCTTTGTTCTACTTACTGCTTTTCATTCTATTCTGCATCAGATGAATTTGCTTTCTCTGCTGCCCAGTCTGCTGTCATATCAGATACTACAGCACTCCACTCTTTGTTACCCTGTGCATACTCAAGTAAAGATGCACCAAAGTTATCTTTGAATGTCTGGCTTGGGAATGATAACATTGCTGTCCAAGGTACTGTCTTAAGACTGCTGTCATTCATATACCTAACAACTTCTTTTGCCAACGGGTCATTTGGCTGTAAATCATCACCAAATGTGCTGAATGGTGTAATGAATCCAAGTGCAGCTACCTCAGCCTTACCTGCATCATCAGATGTTAACCATTTTAAGAAATCAATTGTTGCCTGCTGATCAGCTTCACTAGCCTGGCTGTTTACACACCAGAAGTTCTCAGTACCAATACATATGCTCTGTTCAGCATCTTTATCCATACCTGTATAGATTGGAAGGAACTTAACATTCTCTTCTTTTACTACATTACCATCAACACCTGAAACCTGTCCCCAGCCCCAGTTACCATTCTGAACCATTGCTGTCTTTCCAAGTGCAAACTCTGCCATAGAATCTTCAACTGTCTTAGAACCAACAAGACCCTTCTCTGTACAAGAGTTGTCTAAGTATAAATCAAAGATATTCTTGAAGTTCTCATTATACTTAAATGTAATCTCTGCTTTATCTGTTGTATTATCATCCTGATATTCATAGTTTACAGGAACATTAGCAAGATGTGTCTGCCATCTCCAGTCTTCACCTGCTGAGAATGATGTAGATGAGAATACACCTTCGATTCCTAAATCTGCTTTATGTGCTGTCATATCCTCTACTACTTTTTTCAAGGTATCAAAATCCTTGATATCTGTAGCAGCACTGATATCTACTGCCTTATCAGATAATGCAAAATATTTCTGCATAATCTCATCGTTGTAGATAATACCATATCCTTCTACTACGTATGGAATTCCGTATGCACCATTGCCATCTGCATCCGTAATTGCCATTGACTTATCAGATAAGTTGTTGTAAATATCGGTACCAGATAAATCTAAACAATAATCTTTCCAGTTCTGATATCCAACAGGTCCATTAATCTGGAATAATGTAGGAGGATTCTTCTTTGCTACTTCCGATGTCAATGTTGACTCATACGTACCAGATGCAGCAGTAACAACTTTAACCTCTACTCCTGTAGCATCTGTATACTTCTTAGCAATTGCTTCCCACTGTTCTGCTACTTCAGGTTTAAAGTTCAAATAATATACAGAACCACCTTCACTGCTGCCTGAATCTTTTGAATCATCCTTTGCACTGCTTGAGCTTCCTGCATTGCCTGAATCACCACCAGTTGTGTTACCGTCGTTACCACAACCGGTAAGAGCCAAACCTGCAACCATGGATAATGTCAAACCTGCAGCGACCATTTTCTTTAATCTCATAACATGTCTCCCTCTTTCTTTAAAGTATTTGGATTCCCTTGCTTTGGTATCCAGTTATTATGAAATGTATTTCGTTTCGGAAACATTTTTGGAAACGTTTCCAAGACATGTTCCTATCATACCACTATTCACAAAAACATGCAAGCCTTTTTCACAATTTTATGTGCAATCTATCAACACATACTGTTAAAAAATTCTATTTCTTGTGCAAAACGGCAGTTTTTTCGATATTTTTCTTTTTTGTTTCTGTCTTTTTTATTCATTTCGTACATTCCTTCCCACAGTCAACAACCCCGCTGCAAGCAACGGGGCATCAATTTAGTAACGTTGCAGAGCAGCGGGGTATGTGACCCTTGCGGCAGTCGCCAAATATCTGCAAGCAGCCACTTGGCTTGTTGCTCGCAGGAATCAGGAAAATATATAACCATAAACAGCACAATGCCAATCTGACTTTCAAGAAGGTCTCCTTAAGCTTTCGAGGTGCTCCAAAACCGCATTGCGGTATTCTACATAGTGTGGTGAATGCTTTGCCGGTTTATCATCCTTCGGCATCTCTATTATGAAATAACTCCCGTTTTTTAAAGTTATGGTAATTTTCATGCTCCTCTTTGCCGATTTGATCACGCAACTTTGAACATCATCGTCTGTAAACGCAATCCCTTTCCCAATATCCTCTAACTGCGTAGAACCTGCAAATTCTCCGGCATCAGCCTCCCTTGAAGCAGGAACCTTATCAAACTGATAATAGTATTTATTTCCGGAAACACATTCCGAAAAAATAAAGTGATGTTCCGTAATGCCTAAATACACATCATATCCTGCATATTTTGCCTTATAACCGCTAATTGTCATACCACGCTCTGCCGGATAAACTTCGCCGTCAAAACTACAGTTTCCCAAAATCTCGAACATGATTTTAACCTCTGCTCCATAGCCATGCACACCTGCAATCAGCTTCTCTCCGGCGGGAACATATTTTTCTAAAACACGGCGCATCTCTTCCTCGTTAAATTTACGTGAATCATAGGATTTATTAATGATACCCACCACTATAATCACCACAAATAACAAAATCAATAAAACAATCACTTTTAATATCTCTACCGCCATCTTAATCCTCCTTAGTAAATTTATATTGCGATCCGGCAAGCTTCGGTTTTGCCGGATTACCTAATGTGAACATTTTACCATAAATACCTGTTCAGTTCCATTAAAAATGTTGTCGATTTTACATGGTCTGCCAGAAAATTTTTCCTTAATGACAAATCCTATTATTTCCGTTATAATAAATTTATCTGTACGTATCGTATACGGACAATATAAGTTACAAAAGGAGGACTCTCATGTCAGAGAAAAAAATAATGCTCGGTAACGAGGCAATTGCCCGTGGTGCATATGAGGCAGGGGTTAAAGTTTCTGCCGCCTATCCGGGAACCCCAAGTACCGAGATTAGTGAAAATCTAGTAAAATATCCCGAAATTTATTGCGAATGGTCACCCAATGAAAAGGTTGCCATGGAAGTTGCGATCGGTGCATCCGTCAGCGGTGTCCGTGCCATGGCTTCCATGAAACATGTGGGTTTTAATGTTGCGGCTGATCCGATGTACACTGCCGCCTATATCGGTGCTAATGGCGGTCTTGTTGCTGTTGTGGCAGACGATCCCGGTATGTACAGTTCCCAGAATGAACAGGATACACGTCAAATCTGCCGGGCTGCACAAGTTCCTGTTTTGGAACCATCCGATTCACAGGAAGCAAAAGATTTTATAAAACTTGCCTTTGAGCTTTCCGAACAATTTGATACCCCGATAGTACTCCGTACTACTACCCGTCTGGCTCATTCTCAGGGTGTTGTCACCTTAGAAGACCGGGTTGTACCAGAGGATAAAGCATATGAAAGAAATATTGCCAAAAATGTTATGATGCCTGTCAATGCCATTCAAAGGCATATTTTTGTAGAACAGCGTTTAAAAGATATGGCAGATGCAGCTAACACACTGGATATCAATAAAATGACAATAAAGGATACAAAAATCGGGTTTATCACAAGCGGTATCCCATACACATATGTCAAAGAAGTCTGCCCGGATGCCTCTGTACTTAAACTCGGCATGGTACACCCCCTTCCAAAGAAACTGATAGAAGAATTTGCCTCTAAAGTCGATATCCTTTATATATTTGAAGAATTGGAACCGGTGATTGAGGAACAGGTTCGTGCATGGGGCATTCAATGCATTGGAAAGGAAGCATTTACCGTTCAGGGAGAATACAGTGCCAATATGCTCCGTAAAGTGGTATTAAAAGAAAATCTGCAGATTAACACACCCGCCAAGGTTCCTGCAAGACCTCCTCTTCTTTGTCCGGGCTGCCCGCATAGAAGTGTATATACCGTTCTTAACAAATTAAAAATTCACGCTGCCGGAGATATCGGCTGTTATACATTGGGTGCAGTACCTCCTCTTAGTGTTGTGGATACCACCATCTGTATGGGTGCTTCCATTTCCTCCTTACACGGTATGGAAATGGCTAAAGGCAAAGATTATATCAAAAACTGGGTTGCTGTAATCGGCGATTCCACCTTTATGCATACCGGTGTGAATTCCCTGATGAACATGGTATATAATCAAGGTACCGGAACGGTTGTCATTTTAGATAACTCTACTACCGGTATGACCGGTCATCAGGATCATGCCGCAACCGGTAAAACCCTGATGGGGAAAACCGTTCCTGCCATCAACATTTACCATTTATGCAAGGCAATGGGCATTGAACATGTAACGGAAATCAATGCTTTTGATATTAAAGAACTGGAAAAGGTTATCAAAGAGGAAACAGAAAGAGACGCCGTCTCCGTTATCATTACCAAGTCACCTTGTGCACTGTTAAAGGAAGTACACTTCCCGAATAAGTGTATACCGGTTCCGGAAAAATGTAAAAAATGCGGCATGTGTTTAAAACCTGGATGTCCCGCCCTTACCAAAAATGAGGATGGTACCATTTCTATTGATGCTACTATGTGTAACGGCTGTGGATTATGTAAAAACTTATGTCCATTTGATGCAATTGAGGAGGTGGCAAAATAATGAATGAGACAAAAAATATTATGATTGTCGGTGTCGGGGGACAGGGAACTTTGCTGACCAGCCGGATCCTTGGTGGTATTATCTTAACGGCAGGATATGATGTAAAATTATCCGAAGTACATGGTATGGCACAGCGCGGTGGTTCCGTTGTAACCTTTGTAAGATATGGAAAAGAAGTGGCTGAACCGATTGTAGAAGCCGGTCAGGCAGATGTACTGATTGCCTTTGAACGGTTAGAAGCCCTACGCTATGCACACTTCTTAAAACCGGGAGGAGCTTTAGTCGTAAATGATCAGCGGATTGATCCGATTACTGTTGTAACCGGAGCGGCAGAGTATCCAGAAGATATTATTGAAAATCTTAAAAAAACTTACAAGGTATATTCCGTGGATGCCGCCGGTGAAGCACTTAAGCTTGGTAATTCCCGGGTATTTAATAATATTGTATTAGGGGTTGCCGCCAAACATATGGACTTTTCCAAAGAGGACTGGTTAAAGGTCATTGCGGATACCGTTCCGCCAAAAACGGTAGAAATTAACCAGAAAGCATTTTTAGTGGGATTTGAAAGTTGAAGTATATTCCTGCTGCATAATTCTTTAAAAAGGGAGGGGCTTAAGCCATTTTATGACTTTTGGGACACCCTCCCTTTTGTTTCCTTTTTAGGGAAAAGGCACAAAGCCGGTACTTATTTTATTGCTATGCTGTCAAAGTAATACTATATTTTGACAACCAGTAGTTAACCTGTAATATATATGCCAAAAGCTGTGGTCCTGCCATCAATTGTCCGTAAAACGGTCTTCCATAATCCGTAGGATTTTTCATAAAGCTTTCCACTTTTTTCCGGTCAATCAGCATACAGATCGGTGCGTTTCCATCATTTAAAAGCTCTTCCATTTTCTTCCTTAACAAGTTTTCATAGGCCGGATCATAAGTCTTTGGATACGGACTCTTTTTCCGATAAAGAACTTCATTAGGCAGATATTTTTCTCCCGCTGCACGCAGCAGTCCTTTTACAATTCCATTATGGCATTTCATTTCCCACGGAACATTCCATACATATTCAATAATCCGGTGGTCTGCCAACGGCACCCTTGCCTCTAAACCGCTATACATACTGGTCCGGTCCATTCTGTCAAGAAGCGTCTGCATAAACCACTTCAGATTCAGGTATGCAATCTCTCTTCTCCGCTTCTCCTCCGGGGATTCTCCCTGCAAGACAGGCGTCTCCTGAATTGTCTTTTCATAAGCTGCCCTTGCATATTCCTCCAGCGGCAGTTCCCGTATTACTTCATCCTTTAACAGCATTGTCCGGGGTGAAAAATCCATAGACCACGGAAAAATATCCGCTTCAAAGCATTCCTGTTTGTGAAACCACGGATAACCCCCGAAAATTTCATCTGCACATTCTCCTGTCAGAGTCACTTTATTATGCTTTGCAACCTTTTTGCAAAAGTACAGCATAGACGATTCCACATCCGCCATACATGGCAGATCTCTGGCATCCACCGCCTCATATAAATAATGATAAAGCTCTACATTGTTACATTCCAGAAAATGATGTTTTGTCTTTGCAAACTCTACCATTTTTTCCACCCATGGACGGTCCTGCGTCGGCTGAAATGCGTTTGCTTTAAAATTAACATCATTATCCGTAAAATCAAAGGAATAGGTATCTAACTCCTTTCCCGCCTCTTGTAATTCCTTACTGCAGACTGCCGTCACAAAGCTGCTGTCTACCCCTCCAGATAAAAATGTACAAATCGGAACATCCGAAAGCATCTGCCCTTTTACCGCATCTGTTACCAAAGCACTTGTCTTTTCCACAGTATCCTCAAAACTGTCCATATGTGGTTTGCTCTCTAATTTCCAATAACAAAATTCCTTCAGCCCGCAATCCCCAAACTCCAGAAAATATCCCGGCAACACTTCTTTCATATTCTTAAACACACCTTTTCCATAGGTTTTTGCCGGTCCCAGTCCGAAGATTTCACAAAGCCCTTCTTTATCCACCTCTGCTTTTATTTCCGGATAGCAGAATATACCCTTTATCTCAGACGAAAATATCAGTGTCTTATTGTGAACCGTATAAAACAACGGCTTCACCCCAGACCGGTCTCTGAACAGATACAGTTTTTGTTTCCGTTCATCCCAGATTGCAAAAGCAAAAATTCCGTTTAATTTTTTTACAATCTCTGTACCATATATCTGATATCCCGCCAGTATTACCTCGGTATCACTTGTCGTCTGAAACTGCATTCCCTTACTCTGCAGTTCCTTCCTTAATTCCCGCATATTATAAATTTCTCCATTATATACAATGGTACAGCTCCCTTTTCCCATTGAGCGGGTCATAGGCTGATGCCCCGTAGATAGATCAATAATGGATAACCGGACATGGGATAGGCCACAGTGGATGGTCAGATAGGTTCCATCGTCATCTGGTCCACGATGCTTTTGGATTCGATTCATTTCTTCCAAGATTGAAGTCCATTTATCTGGCGTGGCGGTATAATTTAAAGAAAAATCACTAAAACCTGCTATGCCACACATTATTTATATCCTTTCTATTATTGTTTATTTAGATAATTGCGAAACTCCTTATTTTCAAAATCTAGTTGTGCAATATAGACAATGTCATAAGCAGGGTGCTTT
>CAJUBR010000056.1 GCA_910584695.1 uncultured Lachnospiraceae bacterium | reverse complement strand
TTTTTGCGTGCATCAAAAATTCAATATTAAAAAATAGAATGTTTTTCAGCGGCCTCGATTGAGGGGCAGGGGAGTTGAAGTGTCGAAGACACTTTTTTATAGCCCTAGAAGGGCTTGTTACCGGCAAAGCCTAAAAGCTTATCGATAAATATTCCTCTTCTGCAAAATGTGCTTCGCCGCCCTTCGGGCAAAAATACATATTCAAAATTATAAATTTTCTTATATATTTTACTTTTCCAATATGCTACAATACTTGCATCCATATTGGATATACTCCTGTAATCATTTTGTATGGTCGGCAAACCAATACTTCTTTGATTACGGGAGTTTTTTCAACTTGAAGCTAAAGCGTCCGTGGACACACCTGCATAGCAGGTGGTTTATTTGTATTAGATACAAAAATAACTGCCAGACCTCGAAAGAATCCGGCAGTTGGTGTAAAATATAAGTATGCGAAAACCTATATTATTGGAATAAAATTATACTTTGAATGAGGAAGGATATCAACTAAAACTTCCTTTAAATTTAGAAACAACCATTCCGGTAGATGATTCTGTGCGGTTACTGAGTCAGTTTGTGGAGGTAACAGACAATGGCAAAGACGATTTTTGAGGAACTGGGCGGCAGATACGAAAAGCAGAGAGATTATTTAATTCCATGTATAGCTTTACCCGCCCAAGAAGAACAGACAGTAGGTATCTGGGAAGAACGACATTTGAATTATCTGAAGCAGTACCGTAAAGTTACATACACCAATCTTTTTACAAGCGGTAGACTCAACGCTTACCTTGTCGATATCGACAGGCAGGCACAGGAACGCTTTGAAAGGCTTATAGAGGACATGAAACAGGCACAGGGCATAAAGCAGAACAGTTAAAGGCTGAAAATGCCTTAGAATGGACAGGACGGCTCAATAACATAAGAGCATGTGTGAGGGAGATTGTGAATAAGGAAATAGTTTACGCATAAGAATAATAATTTTAGGAAGTATTTATTGTAATCATATAAGGATACAGATTATAATATTTTGAGTTATAACAATATGAGAAATATAACATTTGCTAATAAAAATAAATTTTTCTGTCACACAGACGAAGGATTGTTGTCTAATTAAGTAGGAGGTAAAAATCTATGAATAAAAAAACGAATGAAGAATTATGGGCTTTGATTTATAAAGCCACAGCAGGGGATAAAAAAGCCCTTGAAACCCTTGTCACAGGTGTGCAGGACATTGTATTCAATTTATCCCTGCGGATGCTCGGCACATTTTCAGATGCGGAGGATGCCACACAGGATATTCTGCTGAAAATGATTACACATTTGTCGTCTTTTAGAGGTGACAGCTCATTTACAACATGGGTATTCAGCATTGCTACTAATCATCTGAAAAATTACAAAAAGCATATGTTCGCTCACTATCCGTTGAGTTTTGAGTATTATGGGGATGATATTGAAAACGGAAAAATACATGACGTGCCAGACTTAACGCAGAATGTGGAAAAAGATATTCTGGCGGAGGAACTGAAAATGTCCTGTACCAACGTGATGCTACAATGCCTTGATACGGAAAGTAGATGCATATTTATATTGGGTACGATGTTTAAGGTTGACAGCCGCATTGCAGGAGATATTTTGGAAATGACTCCAGAAGCGTATCGTCAACGGCTTTCCCGAATACGCAAAAAAATGGCTGAATTTCTTGGACAGTATTGTGGAGAATATGGCAGTGGCAGATGTAAATGTAAAGACAGGGTGAATTATGCAATACAAAGTCATCGGATAAATCCGCTGCAATTAGATTACACAGCAGCCACGGAAATTCCGATTCAAACTATGCTCGATGTAAAAAATGCTATGGAAGATATTGATGATCTATCGCAAGATTTTTCGTTTTGTAAGTCCTACCAATCTCCCGAACGCATGAAACATCTGATACAAGAATTGTTAGAATCCACGCAGTTTTCCATTATTCAGAATTCGTAAAGGAGATGACAGATTATGAATACGCAGATAATTACAGATTATTTATCGGCATTGAGCATGAATAACAACCGTGATTGGTATCATGCGAACAAGGAAGATTACAAAAAAGCAAATGCTGAGTTTGAAGGATTATTACAGGCTTTGATGTTGGAAATCGGAAAGTTTGACAGTAGCATTTTACATAACAATCCGAAAGACCTTACATTTAAGATTGTAAGGGATACCCGTTTCAGCCATGATAAATCCCCATATAATCCTGCTTTTCGTGCCCATATTTCCGCAAAAGGGAAGTTGCCTGTCCCTGTCGGATATTATTTTATGATAAAGCCCGACAATCAGTCCTTTTTGGGCGGCGGCTTATTTGCAGATATGTTTAAGGATGCAACAACGATGATACGAGATTATATTGCCCAGAATGGCGAAGAATGGGAAAAGATTATACATGAGCCAGAGTTTGAAAAATATTTCACCGTACAGGGGACGGCTTTAAAGAATATTCCAGTGGGATATGAGAAAGAACATCCGCAAGCGGAATACCTAAAATTTAAGAGTTGGTATCTGGAATATCCCATAAAAGATGAAGAACTAATCGATGCAGAAGCATTTCTTGCAAAGGCAGCGGACATTTTCCTAATTATGAAACCTTTTAACGATTATCTTAATAAGGCACTTGTGGACTTCCAGATGCCGACAAGGTAAAGAATATTCAAATTGAGGTTAATAACAAAACTCATACAAGAAGAAAGAGGATGGTTGTTAATCGACTGTCCTTTTTCAATTATGAGATAAATTCAAGTAAAGGAGAAACTCATGGCAATTGTAAATACGAAAGCAATTTTTTCGTGTGATGTACAAAGAGTTTGGGATGTTGTAACTTCTCTTGAAAATACAGCTTGGCGTAGTGACTTAGATAAGGTTGAAATTATAAATGAAAAACAATTTGTAGAATATACCAAAAGCGGATACTCGACAACTTTCACAATCACAGCTGAGGAAGTGTTGAAACGTTGGGAATTTGATATGGAAAATGGAAATATGAAAGGACATTGGATAGGTACTTTTTCGCAGAAAAATGAACAGACTGAAATAAACTTTACGGAAGATGTGACAGTGAAAAAAACCATTATGAAACTATTTATAAAGTCGTATCTGAAAAAGCAACAGAAAACATATATAAGGGATTTACGAAAGACATTGAAAATTCTATAAGAATTTTGTGAAGGCAATGGAAAGGAAAATTTATGGAAAAAACTGAATAGTTATGTTGCCCTGTTTGTGGAAATAAAACGAGGTTGAAAGTACGGAGCGATACAGAATTAAAAAACTTTCCCCTTTATTGTCCAAAATGCAAGCAGCAAACTTATATTGAAGTGGAAAATTTACATATGACAGTCATCACAGAGCCAGACGCATAGACGCAGAGCCGATGAACGTGTGGAAACATAGTATGTATTTACGATAAACGCAGCATTTTGTTTGTCTGATTCTATCACTTTGGCGATGTAATATTCCTGAAATATATTGACTATATATCACCCTGGCGATATAATGGTGGCAAAATGAATGGGGGTCAGGAAAATGGAAAAACTGATTACTATATATCACGGTTCAGAAAAAATAGTGGAACAGCCGATTTTTGGTGAAGGCAAAAAGAATAATGACTTCGGTTCTGGCTTTTACTGTACGGCAAGTGAGGAGCTTGCAAAAGAATGGGCGGTGTCTTCCTTGCGTGATGGCTTTTCCAACCATTATACGCTGGATATCGAATACTTGAACATTTTGAATTTAAACAGTTCCGATTACACTATCCTTAACTGGATTGCCGTCTTGGTGGAACATCGCCTGTTTTCTATCAAAACTCCGGTGGCAAGACGAGCAAAGCGATATTTAATTGATAATTTCAGTGTCAATGTAAATGCTTTTGACTTGATTATAGGTTACCGTGCAGATGATTCCTATTTTGATTATGCAGAGTTATTCCTTAATAATGGTATTTCAGTAGAACAGCTTGCACAGGCTATGCGACTTGGAAAGCTGGGCGAACAAATCGTTATTAAATCAAAGTTTGCCTTTTCTAAGCTGAAATATGAAGGTTTTGATGTTGCTAAGAAAGACCAATATTATGTTTTTCGCAAAGCCAGAAATGATGAAGCCAATAAGCTTTATCTGGAAATGCTTGAAGAAGAGAGTGATGGTCTCTATATTCAGGATATTATGAGAGGAGGCATTAAAAACGATGACTTACGCATACCAAGAAATATATCTGAGTAAGGCACAGTCAGTACTTGGTGATGCCTTTGATTACGCAGTCAATACTTGCGGTATTCTCGGAAATGACTTTGTGAAACTGTTTATTGCAAGTTCTGTAAGCAAGCGAATGGAAAATGGCGAACCTGCCTATCTTGCAGGTAAAAGCGGTATTGAAATTGCCCAAGAAATTGTCACAGAAACTAAAGGGCAGAAACTTCAGATAGAATCGAAAGAGCATTTCGGACGCTCCAAGGAATACTGGATTGGGTGGGCTATTGCCTATTATCAATGGTATTCAGACAGAAAGTACAGTGATATTTTCAAGGTTATCTCCTTTGAAGATTTGCAGAAAATGTACTGCATTCTCCACGAAGCGGATATAACAAAGTTCGTTGATATTATGGATTCGAAAATAAAGGAGTATTTTTCTGAAACTAATTTAAAGCGTATTCGCACAATTTATGGCTGCACACAGGCAGAGTTGGCAGAACGTTCCGGTGTCAGCCTTCGTTCGATTCAGATGTATGAACAGCGAAACAAAAACATTAACAGGGCAAGTGTGGATACAATATTTCGCCTTGCTAAAGTTTTAGGCTGCACAATGGAAGATTTGATTGAAAAGTAATCACAATATATAAATAAAATAAGTATATATTAAAAATACGCTGTAAAAATTCTGAAAAAGCCTTGACAGAAAAAATAGAATAAACTACAATAAAGTCAAGATAACATTGTTATGTAGAAAGAAGGTTAGCCGGTTGGCAGAGGACAAAGCGACAAAGGAAAAGCTCCTTGACAGTGCAAAACGGGAATTTTTAGAAAAGGGTTACATGAAGGCTTCACTGCGGACAATCTGCAAAAATGCGGGAGTGACGACAGGAGCATTGTATTTTTTCTTTCAGGGGAAAGAGGATTTACTGAAAGGACTTGTGGAAGAACCTCTGAAGGGTCTGATGGTTCTGATACAGCAGCATTTTTTTGAAGAGTTGGAAGCAGGCGTGAGTGTTGTTGACCTTGGCAAGGACGTAAGGGACATCAGTGCAGCAAAAGACCTTGTACATTTTATGTATAAGCATTATGATGTATTTCTGATTCTTTTGACAAAAAGTCAGGGAAGCGAATATGAAGATATTGTAAGCCGTTTTGCTGACTGGGCGGAGGGACATTATAAAAAACTTTCAGAGCAGGCGGCAGAAAAATGCGGTGTTCCGAAACCGGACGCATACATTATCCACTGGATGACACATATGCAGATTAATGCACTTACCCATTTACTTACCCATGAGCCGGATGTGGAAAAGGCGATTTCCCATATCGAGCAGATTGTAGTTTTTCTTGTGTCCGGTTGGAACGGTATATTGGGGAAGGGAATATGACAATTCCGGTATACGGAATCAGCAGCTATCATATGGTCGATACTACGGAAGAAATTCTGTGGTATCGGCTAAAAACAAGGCAATAACGTAACAATGTTATGCCGCAAATTTATGTACAAAACATAACGCTGTTATGTCAAAATATAAAATTAGGAGGAAGGCATATGTATCTTGAAGTAAACAAGCTGAAAAAAAGCTATGGAGAAGGCGAAAGCTTTATGGAGGTCTTAAAAGGCGTTGACCTGTCCGTGGAAAAGGGAGTGATGTGCGTTATACAAGGCACAAGCGGCTCTGGAAAGTCGACATTGCTTAATTGTATCGGCGGGTTGGATGAAACGAATTCCGGTTCGATATCAGTGGATGGTATGGAAATTTGCGGACTGTCACCGGATAAGCTGTCTGATTACCGCAGGGCAAATCTGGGATTTATTTTCCAGTTCTACAATCTTGTGCCAAATCTCACGGTAAAAGAAAATATTCAGGTATGTGAGTATCTTACCGACAGACCGCTTAATTTGGAGGAGCTGTTAGATACCCTTGGTCTGGCGAAGCATCAGGATAAATTTCCATCGCAGCTTTCGGGAGGACAGCAGCAGCGGTGTGCCATTGCAAGGGCACTCATTAAAAATCCGAAACTTTTGCTCTGCGATGAACCCACCGGGGCACTGGATTCCCATACTTCCCAGGATATTCTGATGCTGCTTGAGGAAATCAATCGGAAATACGGTACCACCATGTTGATCGTCACCCATAACAATTCCATTAAAAACATGGTGGATCAGGTGATTTATTTAAAAGACGGTCAGGTACGAAAGAACTATCGGAATGCGGAAAAAGTGCCGGCGGCACAGTTGGAGGATTTGTGATGCAGAAAATATTAAGGAAAAGAATTTTCAGGGATTTAAAGGAAAACGCTTTCCGTTATCTGGCACTGGGTCTTTTAATTATTCTTGGCATGTACATTGTAATAGGTCTTGTAGGTGCAGCGGATACCATTATCAAAGGTACGGCAGAAACGGCAGAGACAAGTAAGGTAGAGGATGGGCAGTTTGGTGTGTTCGTACCTCTTACGGAAAAGGAAAAAGCATCGCTTGAAAAAGACGGTGTTATTCTGGAGGAGCATTTTTATCTGGACTATATCATATCGGACGAAATTTCCTCTATACAAAAGGATGGATATGGTCCTGCAGATGGTGTGGTACTCCGCATATTTTCGCAGAGAGAAAAAATTGACCTTGTACAGGTTGATTGCGGCAGGATTCCAAAAAAGACTGGCGAGATATTTCTGGAAAAGCGTTATTGCAAGGAGCATACTATTTCGGTTGGCAATGTAGTTTCAGTAGGAAATTTTGATTTTACAGTCGTAGGAGTTGGTACGGTTCCCGATTATGAATCGCCACTTCGGAATTTTTCAGACAGTGCTGTAGACAGCTATCAGTTTGGAATCGGATTTGTAACGGAAGAGGAGTATAAGCAGATGAAAAATGGTGGTGGGAGTATTTCTTCTGAGGAATATTCCTACGCCTATCTTTTAAATGATAAAATGAGCGATAAGCGGCTAAAGGAAAAGCTGCAGGATTTGGAGATTGCAGCAGACGATATTGACGATGCATTTTTCAGGGAATATTGGAAGAGGACTGGAGGAAAGTCAGAGGAATTCAAGGATTCCTTTGACGAGCTTACTGACGGTACGGGAGAGCTTTGGGACGGACTGGCAAAGCTGGACGAAAACAGCAATACTCTGGCAAAACTGGAGGCATTTGCAGGCGGTGTAAAGGAATATACGGACGGTGTGTCCGAAGCGGCAAAAAGTGCGGGAGAACTTCATGATGGAGTACTAAAACTGCGGGAAGAAACGGAAGAGTTTCTGGATGAAAATTTTGACTGCACTCTTTCTAAAATGACCCGGTTTGTTTCTGCCGCAGATAATCCGAGAATTGGTTCGGCGGCGGATGATAAGCTTGTTGATAAAGCAGCGGGACTGGTGGCGGGGGTAATGGTTTTGATTTTATTCGCCTATGTCATATCTGTTTTTACAGTACACAGTATTGAGAAAGAGTCGGGTGTCATCGGTACGCTCTATGCCATGGGTGTGAAAAAAAATGAGCTTTTACGGCATTATTTAACGCTGCCTGTGGTAATCACTTTAATTGCTGGTGTCATCGGGACCGCTCTGGGTTATAGTAGCCTTGGAGTAAATGTACAGATGAGCCAGCCTTATGGATATTTTTCGATTCCGAAAATAGATGTAATTTATGAACCGTATTTGCTTTTGTATGGATTGGTTATGCCGCCCCTTGCTGCGGTTTTTATTAATTATCTTGTGATCAGAAAAAAGCTGGACAGACCTGCCCTTGCTCTGATTCGCGGGGAGCAAAAAAGTGCCAATGTGCAGAACGTACGGATCAAAGGCGGTTTTGTACGTGTTTTTAGGATCAGGCAGCTTCTGCGTGAAAAGCGCACGGCAATCACTGTATTTTTCGGAATGTTCATTTCCCTGCTGATTGTGATGCTTTCACTGAACTGTTATGTAATCTGTTCCCATATCAAGACCGAAAATGTCAAAGATACAAAATTTGAATATATGTACACTTATAAATACCCGGAAGAAAACGTACCGGAGGGTGGTGAGGAGGCCTATGGTGTTACTATGAAAAAAGAGGTATTGGGCTATCATTTTGGCGTAACGCTTTTAGGAATCCATAAGGATAACGCCTACTTTGACGCAGAGGTGGAAAAGGGAAAAAACAACGTATTTGTATCCTCGGCAATGGCACAAAAATATGGGATTCGTACAGGAGATATCGTAACGCTTTTCGATGAGGAAAATGATAAGAATTACGCTTTTATGGTGGACGGGATTGTTACCTATTCCGCAGGCTTTTTTGTCTTTATGGATATCGACAGTATGCGGGAGCTGATGGGAGAAAGTGATGATTATTACAACATTGTTTTTGCAGACCATGCCCTTGGCATAGACAGTGGAAGGCTTTATTCCACTCTTTCTAAAGGTGAGGTGGAGAAAAGTGCTTCCGTGTTTGTGACATTGATGAAGGATATGGTAACCATGCTGCTCGTTATTTCTGTTTTAATGTTTATGGTTGTGATGTACCTGATGATGAAAATGATGATTGACCGTTCGGCAATGTCTATTTCTTTGTTTAAAGTGTTCGGTTATCAAAAAAGAGAAATCGGAAAGCTGTACTTAAACGGGAATTTTTTTGTTATTGTGTTTGGTGCACTTGTGGGGATTCCATTGTCGAAAGTGGTCATGGATGGACTGTTTCCGTATATGGTATCCAATGTTGCCTGCGGGATAAACCTTACCTTTTCCTGGCAGATGTATGCAGGGCTTTTCTTTAGTGTGCTGGCTTTGTATTTTATCATTAACCGCCTTTTAATGCACAGGGTAAATAAGATACTTCCCGGGGAGGTGCTTAAGAACAGGGAATAAGGGTAATGCAATTAGGATATACTTTAAGTCAAATACTTCGCAGGAATAAAGTTTGCGATTGTTGACAAATACATCCGCATTTGTTAGGATTGAAAGTTAGTTAAGACTAACTGATATCGGAAAGGGAGACAGATTATGGTAGTGTTTACAGTGGATATGGAATCAATAGCTGGCAGTATGTGTGAGGCACATATTAATAATGGGATGTGTCCTTATACAGAAAAGCCGATTATCTTTGCGGAACAAAATGACATAACATTTAGAGGAGGGATATTATGCTGATAGAGGCATTTAAGGGTATTCTGATACCATTTCTGGGAACAGCTCTTGGGTCTTCGTGTGTGTTGTTTATGAAAAATAAACTGAATGCTCTATTACAGAGATCATTAACCGGGTTTGCAGCGGGGGTTATGGTGGCAGCTTCCATCTGGAGTCTGCTGGTTCCTGCGATAGAACGGTCAGAATTCATGGGGCAGTGGGCATTTGTACCTGCCGCAGCCGGTTTTTGGATCGGAGTTTTATTTTTGCTGCTTTTGGATCACACGATTCCTCATTTGCATATGAACAGCAGCAAGGCAGAGGGACCTAAAAGCAGTTTTCGGAAAACAACAATGCTGGTGCTTGCAGTGACGCTTCATAACCTGCCGGAGGGTATGGCTGTGGGAGTAGTCTATGCCGGGTGGATGTCAAAAGATGCAGGAATTACTGCTATGGGTGCGTTGGCACTTTCTTTAGGTATTGCCATACAGAATTTTCCTGAGGGTGCAATTATTTCCATGCCTCTGCGTGCAGAAGGTATCCCAAAAAGAAAAGCATTTTTTTACGGGGTATTTTCCGGTGTGGTGGAGCCGGTAGGGGCAGTATTGACTATTATGATGGCGGGTTATGTGGTTCCGCTTTTGCCATATCTGTTAAGCTTTGCGGCGGGAGCTATGGTCTATGTGGTAGTGGAGGAACTGATTCCTGAGATGTCGGAGGGAGAGCATTCTAATGTGGGAACAGTTTTGTTTGCTTTAGGTTTTACAGTTATGATGGCACTGGATGTGGCATTGGGATAAAAGGAAGTATATTTTAATAAGAATATTTAGCACAAATATAATAGAAATACCAATGAAATTGTGGTAAGATTTTTATTATATAGACTGGAATTTTTGCAGGAAGTGGTTGTATTAATATTTATAGTTTGATTTCAGAATTTATTATTTAAGTAAAACAAAGAAGGGATAAATAAAATGGATGCACAAAAAAAATCAAAAACAATAGACATGCTTCATGGTAGACTGTTCGGTAAATTATTGATTTTTGCACTGCCTCTGGCTGCTAGCAGCATCCTTCAGCAGTTATTTAATTCCGTGGATGTGGCGGTAGTCGGAAAATTTGTGAGCAGTCAGGAACAGGCTGCTGTCGGATGTAATGGTCCTGTGATTAATTTGATGATAAATCTTTTTGTAGGGATTTCCGTAGGGGCAAATGTGGTCATTGCAAATTATATCGGTCAGCGGGATGAGAAGAAAATAAAAGATGCAGTTCATACGGCGATGACGATTGCTATAATGAGCGGAATACTATTGCTTGTGTTGGGAGTTTTGATTGCCCGCCCTGTTTTAATATGGATGCATACACCACCCGATGTATTAAAGTATGCTGTTATATACTTGAAAATTTATTTTTTGGGAATGCCATTCATTATGGTTTATAATTTTGGTGCTGCAATTTTGAGAAGTATTGGGGATACAAGGAGACCGTTGTATTGCCTTGTATTATCAGGAATTATAAATGCGGGGTTGAATTTATTTTTAGTTCTTGTTTTTCATTTAGGAGCGGCAGGTGTAGCAATTGCAACCGTTATTTCCAATGTGATCAGTGCGGGAATGATTTGGTATTTTCTTTCCCATGAATCGGGAATGATCCGGTTATCCTATAAAAAATTAAGACTTTCAAAAAGAGAACTTTTGAATATTCTGCGTATTGGAGTTCCGGCAGGATTGCAGGGAATGGTTTTCTCGTTTGCCAATGTCTGCATTCAGACAGCACTCAATGGTCTGGGTTCAGATGCAGTCGCAGGCTCTGCGGTGGCATTAAATTTTGAATATTTTACATATTTTGTGGTAAGTGCATTTAATCAGGCGGCAGTTACATTTACCAGCCAGAATTTTGGGGCAAAACAATATGAACGCTGTAAGAAAATTTTTTTGCTTTGTATGGCTTTGGGGATGCTGATTACAGGAACCATGAGCCTTACCTTTGTTCTGGGAAGAGAATTTTTTGTATCATTATTTACATCTAAGCCGGTGGTGGCGGAATATGCCAAAATCCGAATGCTGCATATTCTAACCTTTAATTTTATTGCTGCAACGTTTGAGGTGGGAGGTGCCGCTTTAAGAGGCATTGGGCATTCTATGATGCCTGCCGTTATTACAATATTCGGAACGTGTATCTTCCGTATTCTTTGGATTTATACAATATTTAAACATTTTCCTAATTTTGAGACTTTGATGAGTGTATATCCGGTTTCGTGGGTGATTACAGGGGCTGCGGTACTGGCAGCATATTTTTTAATTAGGAAAAAGGTTTTTTCGGACCTGCACAGAAAAGATATTTGAATGGTTGACAAAGGGGGAAACTTGTCATATTCTTTTGAATCTGCTATACTCATTCAATCATGGAAAAGGAGGAAAACAGCATGTTAAAGAAATATAGTGAGAGGGTGTGCACAGCATAGGCTGTTGTACTTTGATGGTCTATGTATTCGGATACGGAATTAGTATTTGGAGGCGGATGTGTGGGCTATAAAAACGGAAAAGAAATATTGCCTATTGAATTGATAAGGCAGATTCAGAAATACGTAGATGGTGAAAATATCTATATTCCCAAAAAAGAAGAAACACATAAATGTTGGGGACAGAATACGGATACAAGGATGTTGCTTCATAGAAGAAATACAGAGATTTATCAAAGGTATTTAAAAGGCGACCGGGTAGTTGCATTATCGGAAGAGTATCATATTTCTACACAGGGAATCTATAAAATATTATCAAAGCAAAAAGGTAAATAATTGAAAGAGTCTGTAGCATTAAGAGATATTGCAGGATATAGTATATTGGGATACAAGAAACAATATTCTATATGATTTTTTTCTTGGTGCCGCAGGCTTTTTTCTACTTTTTTATTATAATAATTTAATTGCTTTTGTTAGTTTATTTTTTTGGCTATTATGTAAATATTAAAAGAAATTGGAGGAAAGAAAGGAATGCGTGGTATTCAAATTATCAAAAGTATGGATGAAAAACATATGGGGGAATCATTAGATTTTGTAGAAAATGTATTTACTGCATCTGAAGGTGTAAAAAGCGGAAAATTAGTAAGAAGTCTTGTGGAAGAGATAAGAAGTAAGAGATTTTATTTGCCGGAGTTGGAGCTGATTATGGTGGATGAGAAGGATTCTATAATTGGGTATGCCATGTTTTCCGGGTTTTATCTGGAGGGAAAATATGAGGAAGAACTGCTTCTCCTTTCACCGGTGGCAGTAAAGACTAAATTGCAAAGACAGCATATTTCAAAGAAATTAATTGAATATGGTTTTGAAAAAGCAAAAAAAATGGGATATAAGGCGGTTCTTGTTGAAGGGAATCCAAGAAACTATAAGTCAAGAGGATTTGAGACGTCTTGCAATCATGGAATTATAGCGGGTCCCAAGGTAAATCTTCCGGCACCGGAGTGTCTTATGGTAAAAGAACTGATAGAGGGTGCGTTGGAACATATAAAAGGAGTTGTGGACTATTCGTACTATCAAAATTTGACGTAACAATAACTTCATGATATGTATATAAAGAATTTTTTATTGTGCATTTTTACATTTTCACGTATACTAGGGTTAGAGAAAAAGAGTTTTGTTTGTGAAACTCTCCGCCGGTGGCGAATCGTAAAAGCAGTATAGGAAGGTGAATAAGATGTCAAAGAAAGTTTTATCCGTTTTATTGGTTTTCATATTATTACTATCAGGCTGCGGCACCGGAACGAAACAGGGCAGCACAGTTCAGAAGGAGGAGGCTGTCACTACAGAAGACAGTATGTTACTGGAACTGGAGGATAACCGGATTGATGATAACACAAGAATGTATTATGAAGTGTTTGTTTATGCATTTAGTGATAGTAATGGAGACGGAATCGGAGATCTAAAAGGTCTTACGCAAAAGCTGGATTATATTGAAGACCTGGGATGCAACGGAATTTGGCTGATGCCGGTGAATCCTGCTATGACTTATCATAAATATGATGTCACGGATTATTATGGAATTGATAAAGAATACGGAACTTTGGAAGATTTTCAGAATTTTCTTAAGGAGTGTAAAGACCGTCATATTAAAGTCATCATGGATATGGTATTTAATCATACATCCTCTAAGCATCCATGGTTTACAGAGGCAGTACAGTATTTACAATCACTGGGTAAAGGGCAGGAGCCGGATTCCGCAGTCTGTTCCTATGTAGATTATTACCATTTTACAAAGGATGGTGCGGATTTACCTGGATATGTACCGCTTTCCGGGACAGACTATTATTATGAAGCACAATTCTGGGATCAGATGCCGGATTTGAATCTGGATAATAAGGAGGTCAGGAAAGAACTTGAGAAAGTCATGTCTTACTGGCTGGATCTGGGTGTCGGAGGTTTTCGTTTAGATGCGGCAAAAGAATATTTTACGGGACATCCGGATCAGAATATAGAAGTGTTATCCTGGATTACCGCTTATTGCAGAAGCGTAAAGGAGGATGCTTATGTAGTAGGAGAGGTATGGGAAAGTGAAAATGTAATAGAAAAGTATTATGAAAGCGGAATTGACAGTCTTTTTAATTTCCCGTTTGCGGATAGTACCGGAATGATTGCAAAAACGGTGAGAGCATCGGGAGACGGAGCGGCAGGAAAGGCACTGGCTGAAAAGATAGTGGATTATCACTCGGCTGTGCATGTAAATGACCGGGCAACAGATGCTCCGTTTTTAAGTAATCATGATACGGGAAGAATTTCCGGGTTTCTGGCACAGGATGAGTCTAAAATGAAATTTGCCGGAGCGATAAATGTGTTAATGTCCGGAAATGCATTTTTATATTATGGTGAAGAGCTAGGAATGAGCGGCAGTGTAAAGGGAGTTCCGGGAAAGGATGAGAATAAGCGTGCTCCTATGTACTGGAATGACCGTGGAGAGGATGGCATGACGACAGGCTCTCCTGATATGGATGAGGTTGTTCATAAGTTTGAACCTTATGAGAAGCAAAAAGATAATAAGAATTCTATTTATAATTATTACCGGAATGTGATTCGTATCCGAAATGCTTTTCCCCAGATTGGCCGTGGTATAGAGACGGTTTGTGAAGAGATTGAGGATGGAGATATTGTGGCACTCTGGAAAGAAAATGATAAAGCCATATTGCTGCTTATGAATAACAGTGATCAGACAAAAACCGTAAAGGTTCCCCAAAAAGAAGGTTGCAAATTGGAACTGGGAGCAGCTCTTAGTATATCGGGTGAGAATAATATTACATTGGAAGGCGGAACGTTAACACTGTCGCCTTATGGAATTGCAGTATTAAAGTAACGCACGAAAACAAAGCCTTTATATTTTTTAACTACATGATAAAAAATAAAAATAGAAAGGAACAGAAGATATATGGGATTTCATTTTGATTCTTGGTTGGTATATTTTTTTTCTATTGTATATGTGGTTGGATTTTTGAATCCACTTATGTGTCAATAAGAACAAAAAAACTGGTAAACAGAGGTTTTATGAAAGGTCCGTGGCTTCCAATCTATGGAAGTGGTGCTGTTATAATATTATTGGTAACACTGCCGTTTAAACAGTATCCGATTGCTGTATATTTTGCGGGAGCAGCAGCGGCAACGATGTTGGAATACATTACGGGTGTATGTATGGTAAAGATTTTTGAGGTTCGGTATTGGGATTATAGCGACTAGAAAATACAGTTTCGGGGGCATATCTGCTTAAGCTCATCGATTGCATGGGGATTTCTGAGCCTTTTAATGGTATATGTGGTGCATAAACCAGTTGCAAAATTTATTGAGACATGGAATGAGGAGTTTTTAAGCATATTTACATTTTTGGTTACAATCTGTATGGTGTATGATTTTGCCAATGCATTCAGAGAGGCTATGGATTTGCGGGCGTTGCTTGTTCAGGCAGAGGATATTAAAAAACGTTTAAGTGCGGTATTAGAGGAAGAAAAAGAACACTTAAGTGAAACTGTTATGGAAAAGAAGGAACAGCTTGTGCAGTCCGTAGAGGAGAGAAGGGAACAGTTTACACAATCTGTGGAAGAGAAGAAAGAGCATTTGGACAAAATGATTGCAGAGTTGGAAACTGCCAGAGAAAAATTGCGGGAGGGAATGGAAAAGCATTCCAAACAACTGTTACTGCATAATCCGGGTTCCGGTTACACAGGAATGGATGAAGAATCTGCCGAGGTAAAGAAAAGATTATTGTCCAAAAGGAGGAAATAGTGAATGGAAGAAAGAGAAAGACTGCAGCGTGAGGTATTAAAAGAATTGCTTTCTTATAGTGAGAGTCTGATACCGGCAGTACAGGAAATAATAGAAGAACTCCGTGGAACAGAAAAGGAAGATACAAAAAAATTTCTCAGTGAAGTGGTTGCAGGAATTAATTGGGAGATAGAGGTGTATAACCAATGTGCATCTTTGCTAAATGAGAAAAGCAATTTTGTGGATAAAAAAGCGATGATTACGGCAGTTAAAAATCTTGGGGCCTGTATTGGAGAGGGAGAGAACAGTAAGATCGCGAAATGTCTGGAAGAGGATTTTCTTCCGTTTTTGAATAAACTGGCATTATCTGCAAAAATGGTTGTTTAGTATAATAAATATTAAGTTGTTGATAGTTTGACGCAGGATAAATTTCTGTTTTTCGAGGCAGATAGAAATTTATCCTGCGTTAGATTGTTAATTATTTAATATTCATTATACCAGCATTTGGGTATCAGGCATAATCATTAAATAACAGACCGGAATATTTAGACGGCTGATATGGGTTTGGATAGGTTCCAGTTGTGTTTGGATAGGTTATCACAATCTTGTCGATGTAATCTAAAGGGTTTATGGACATCTTTCCGGTGATTCGTTTGATGTCTTTTCGGAACGCAGAATTACTTTCAAACAATTCTTTAATCTGAGCAGGTTCGGTTTCACCGGAATGTTGTAAATAGCCATTTTCGTCTACCATAAGTCCTGCATTAGAAAGAAGTTCCTGATGATATTTGGTGATACTGGTAATGTCTTTAAACAGGCGGTTGGCACCTTTATTGCTTGTTCCGCTTTTAGAAATATTAACCAACTGGTTATAGGAATCAAGAAAATCATCTAATTTATCGGATATTTTTTCTTCATCAGGTACCAGATAAACTGTAACAGGAGTGTCACTTTCTGACAATAAATCAATGTCCAGAGAATGATTTAAAGATATGCGGTTACTGATGGAGTTGTGTAAATCACCATTTATATAAAAAACGGCATTAGACGGTGCCGATTCCACATGATGGATTCCGAGAATTGCTGTGAGGTCATTTTCTAAATGTGTCTCATTAAAATGAAAAAATAAATCAGAGTTTTCCGGAACACCGGTTGCATTAGAGCGGAGTACCAGTGCACTGGTTCCCTCTAACCGATTGTGCCGAATACCGGCATGAATCCCGATTTTATTATCATTAATAGAAGTAACAAGACTTTTCTGAATCTGCTGGTTTGTGTCCCCTTCATGTATGGAAAGTGAGAAAGAGTAATGGTTATGATCAACCGTAATATCAAAAGAGTAGTCTCCTTGTGAAAAAGAGGACTCTCCGGAGGAAAGGTAGGTCCCCACATTGGTCTGGCATGTGGCAAGAGAATCCACCTGAATGGAAATTTTATCCGGCAGTCCGTCAGTGTCATTATTGTTTAAACTTGCATAGGCAATATTCTCATTGCTTGAGACAGCATGCATCTCTTTAAAGACGCTTTCCTTTTCGTTGGCGAGAATCTGGCTTTCGGATTCTAAAGCAAGGGCAGCTTCTTTAATACTGATGGCATAGATTTGTGTCGTATCCGAGAAGGAAAATTTATAAAGGGGAGAATGCTGATTTTGTTTTACCATATTGCGGTATACGGTTTTTAAGTCTTCTGCTCTATGCGAACGGAATTTGTCGCTGCTTTTATTAAAAGAGACAAGCTGGGAACTATAATAATTGTAAACGTTATTCAGATTCAGCATATAAATTACCTCCTTCCCTGGATAAAATAAGCTGTTTTACAAGAATCATGGAGATTGGCACAGTCCGTTGTGCCGGATGCCCATGAGTTAATATACTTATTTATATTATATTACAGAAAAAACAAGGTGTCTAGATATTTTAGAAAAAAATAGTGATTATGGGTAACTATGAAGCCGAAGGCTGAACTGTTACGATTCAAAAGCACAGAGCCACAGCCTGTGAATCCGGTGACACCGGAATTGCCACCGTAACGGCAAAGGGTGTGATTAAGGGAAAACAAAAAGGAACCGGTTACATGTATGTCTATGCACAAAATGGTATGTGCCGGAAGATAAAGGTGAAGTAATTTGAAAAACTGGTTATTCAGCCGAAAAGTAACACAAAGGAATAAAAATTTCTAAAAACAGTCTTTTCGATAGAAAAATTTTAAAAGTTTTCCACATTCATTCCTGATTATGGAAAATTTTTGCACTGTCATTTTGACGAATCATTTTTTTGACGGATTTTTCTTTTCTGTCTGTTTGCGATAAACTATATTCATTAGAAACGTACGGAAGGGGAAGCCTCATGGGAAGAAATAGTAATATATTAAAAAGTGCTTGACACATGAAAATGTGTATGATAAAATGAAAAGCGATGAACTGCCGAAGACAGTAGGTACCAAATGGTGTAAGCATAGCGCCTACCGAGGAAGAATCGTATGAATCATGACGTTTCGCTCTATGTCTTTGGACATAGAGTTTTTTTAATCTGATAAAGAGTTTCGTAAGTGAAAGTCTTACAGATTCCTTTGTTTTATTAGGCTAGGAAGTATGTCTGTAAAACAGGGGAAACAGATAAATGATATCGTGCAGTCATTAAATATAATAAGGAGGCGCACAAGACAATGGCAAAGATTGAATTAAAGCAGCCAATCGTTGAAGAGATCAAAGCTCAGCTTCAGGATGCACAGTCAGTTGTAATCGTTGATTACCGTGGTCTTACTGTAGAACAGGATACCAGACTTCGTAAAGAATTAAGAGAAGCCGGTATTGTTTACAAAGTGTACAAGAACACGATGGTTCGTTACCGTGGCACCAGGCGTATGTGCAAGGATGTAATCGGCAACGGCAACCAATGTG
>CAJUBR010000055.1 GCA_910584695.1 uncultured Lachnospiraceae bacterium | reverse complement strand
AGCTTGTCCGATAATTCCTGTAACGGTTCTATATCTTCCTTCTCAAACGCAGAACATTCATACAGACATTCTAATTCTTCTTTCCAGATTTCCTGAAAAGAAGCTTCTTCCTTTTGTTCCATTCTTTCTGTCAGTTTGTTAAGCCACCCTGCAAATGGTTCCTTTGCATGATGCGACAACTTCTGAAAGCTTTCCGGCAGTGTATTTCCCATATACTGTATCTCACTCTTTAACTGAAGCAGAATACTGTAAAGTTTCCTTAATTCCAGATTCCTCCTTTCCAAAGTCTGATTCATACTGACTGCAAAGTATCCGGTACCAGCCATAACAAACACCACACCCGTCAGTTTGCATATTAAAAACATATAAACCCTCTCCTGTTCTATCCCACATATTTGTCATATAAAACACTTCCGCGCTCATCAAAAATATTTTCGATCTCACCCGGTCTTCTTTCTCCCGATAATACAACAAAACGCTTAAACAGCTTTTCCTCCACCAGCTTTCTCAATACCGGTTTATTTTTAATATCCTCAATCGAAGAACCATGAACCGTTGCCAACATCTGACACCCGCAGTTCATAACATAGGCGAGAGATTCAATATCTTCCCGCTTTCCGATTTCATCCACGGCAATAATGGCAGGGGACATACTGCGTATCATCATAAGCATTCCTTCTGCTTTTGGGCAGCAGTCTAATACATCGGTCCGCATCCCGATATCATTTTGCGGAACTCCCCGGTAACATGCCCCGATCTCCGAACGTTCATCCACTACCCCCACACTAATCCCCGGATGTTCTTTACAGCCATTTGAGACAAGACGCACCAAATCCCTTAATAAAGTAGTTTTTCCGCATCCCGGTGGTGATATGATCAAAGTATGGCAGATCTGGTTTCCATTATATATGTAGGGCAGTATCTCTTTTCCACATCCCTTCTTTTCATGGGACATACGGATATTGATAAAAGAAATATGTTTGACGCATTTTATCTTTCCCTGTTCGGAAACCACCTTGCCGGCAAGTCCAATCCGATGCCCCCCCTGTACGGTTATAAACCCCTGCCTGATTTCATCCTCATATGCATATAGCGAAAAGCTGCTGATATATTCCAGGGTTTCCTTAATGTCACCCGGTGTAACCTCATAGCCCTCTTCTGCATTTTTTTCCAACGTTCCTGCCTTAGAAACGAAAAATTCCTCTCCATCATAAATAATAATAAACGGTTCCATCATCCTAAGTCTCAGCTCCTGCAAAAGTTCAAAATCCAGCCTGGCGGATTCCAGAATTTTGCGGAGTTCGGATGATAATATTTTTAAAATTTCTTCTTTTTTTGCCATATATCCTCCCTGATCAGAATATCCTAGTACAACGAATATCATTCTCCTTAAAAGGACAACCCATACAATTATCCTCATACATTTAATATATGTTGCAAATACAAAAATATTACCATTCTTATTCTATATGATAGTTTAAAAGAAAAAACCGTGGAAAATAAATTTTCCACGGTTTTCTCATACTTATACTGATTTTTCAATTAATGGTAAAGATATTAAGCTCTTGACAGATATTCTCCAGTACGGGTATCAATCATAATCTTATCACCCTGATTTACAAATAACGGAACATTAAGCGTCGCACCTGTCTCAACCGTACAAGGCTTTGTTGCACCTGTCGCAGTATTGCCTTTAATCCCCGGTTCACACTCAGTAACCTCTAATACTACATTAATCTCAGGTTCTACAGCAAATACATTACCCGCATGGGACACAACCTTTACATTCTCATTCTCCTTAACAAATTTTAAGGAATCGCCAACCTGCTCTGCATTCAATGCAATCTGATCATAGGTTTCATTATCCATAAAATAATATAAATCACCGTCTTCATATAAATACTGCATATTTTTTCTATCAATATGGGCAGTCTCGCATTTCTCGGTTGGACGGAACGTCTTCTCAACCACACCGCCACTTACAATATTCTTTAATTTTGTACGGACAAATGCTGCACCTTTACCCGGTTTCACATGCTGAAATTCAATAATCTGATAAATATTACCCTCAAACTCAATTGTTACACCATTTCTGAAATCACCTGCTGAAATAGTTGCCATTATAAAAATCCTCCTTAATAGAAATCACATATCATACGTACCGATAAAAGATTGCATATCTCTTATACAAGCACTCAACTATCAATATTATATCCTAAATCTCCTGCTTTTTCAACAAAAATTTTAAAGACCCTTAATTTTAGCAGTTACCAGCCAGTTTGTCTTTCATAAGAGCGAGAAACTCCCTGACATAATTGTTGGGTATCAGATACCATACCGATTTTGCCGCTAATCCCTCTACATTCCGATAACCGGTTTTTCTGGCAATCCCCACCGCCCTTAATATGTGAAAATCTGATGTTACAATTATAATATTATGATGTTCAATATCCAGATATTGCTTTGAAAAGTCAAGATTTTCCTTTGTTGAGGTGGACTGTTCTTCCATATAAATCCGCGATTGGTCGATTCCGCACTCTATCAGTCCTCTTTTTATTGCCTCTGCCTCGGAAATCTCTTCATCCGCACCTTTCCCTCCGCTTGCCACTACCTTTACATCCGGATGTGCCTTCAAGTACTCAGCCGCTTTCTCAATCCGGTACTTTAAAACCAAAGACGGTTTTGTCCCTCTTACCTGGGCACCCAGTACTACCAGATAATCTGCATTGTTTTCAGGAAGCATATTTCCTTTCCAGATAATCATACCCTCTACTACTACAAACAGCAGACAGCCTGCCAAAATAATGGTTTCTATAAAAAACAGCACCGGCTTAGGCAGCCTGCTGACTCCCTGTTTTGAAAAGGTAAGCACAAATGCAGTCCCGATAAAAAAAAGTCCCAGCAAAAGCCATACAAAGTTAAACCGGTATCCCAGACCGAGTTTCACTGTCATCACTGCAAAATATATCAGGGAAAATGCTGCAAACATATATAATAAAATAATAAGTATCTTTTTTTCATCCTCGTTCCCCTCAAAGATTAATCTGCCTGATCCTTTAACCTTTTTATTTTTTCAACTTCCTCTTCCTCATGATAAGCAACCGCTACCACAATGACTTTTACTCCCAGTTCAAATGCTGCTTCCATCTTTTCCAAAAAACCGCTTGATATGCCGGCATCCTTTGTAACAAGATACCGAATATGAAAGTCCTTTAACATTGCATGGTTCATCAGCTTAGAACAAGGACCCTTCATTCCGATCAAATGCTGCCCGCAAATTCCCATATCTGTGCATACCTTTATAATATCTTTATTCGGAAAAACCCTTGCGTAAATCCGGTTTTCAAAATCCTCAAGCTTTGTATATTCATATATTTCCAAGGCACCTGTAGCAGCCAGAATATTCCCTTCTGTCTCCTTTAAATAGTCTACTGCCGCTTTTACACTTTCCACGATAATGATCCGGTCCGTATCATCCTTTTTATCTATCTCTCCGGGAATTACCAGTTCTCCCCTGTTTGCCAGTTCGTTGATCGCTGCCAGTTCTCCCTTTACTGCCAGCTCCCCTTTTACCGATAATTCACCCTTTACCGATAATCCGGTTCTTGGAATGACTAACTCCCCATTTTTGCGTACGACCATTTCCTTTTTTTCTTCTTCCTTCGGATTTCCTTGTTGTTGTCCCATTATAATATACCTCCTAACACTGTCTATCCCCTTCTACAACAGAAATTATACACCTTTTCCTCCTTTGATGAAAGACAAATTTTAAAAGGAAAAAGGGCTTTAACAGCCCTCTTTCTATTGCATCTTATTATTTCTTTGTAATATATCCCTGTGCCTTTAACAGCTCTGCACAAAGAACAGCTCCTCCGGCAGCACCGCGTACCGTATTATGGGAAAGTCCTACGAATTTCCAGTCATATACACTATCTTCGCGGATACGCCCTACCGAAACCCCCATGCCTTTTTCAAAATCCACATCCATGCTGACCTGCGGACGGTTATCCTCTTCTAAATACTGGATAAACTGCTTTGGAGCACTTGGCAGGTTCAATTCCTGTGGAATGCCTTTATATTCCGTCAGCTTTTGAATCAACTGCTCTTTTGTCGGCTGCTTCTTAAATTTCACAAAGACAGCCGCTGTATGACCATTTAACACTGGTACCCGGATACACTGACAGGTAATTACAGGGCTTTGTGCCGGAATAATTTCTCCCTTTTCTTCATCAATATGTCCCCAGATACGAAGCGGCTCCTTTTCGGATTTCTCTTCCTCTCCTCCAATAAAAGGAATGATATTTCCTACCATTTCCGGCCAGTCCTTAAATGTCTTGCCTGCACCTGAGATTGCCTGATATGTGGTTGCTACTACCTCATAAGGCTCAAATTCCTTCCATGCGGTCAGAACCGGTGTATAACTCTGAATGGAACAGTTTGGTTTTACAGCTACAAAACCACGAGTCGTTCCCAGACGCTTTTTTTGAAAATCAATTACCTTCATATGTTCCGGGTTAATCTCAGGAACCACCATCGGTACATCCGGTGTCCACCGATGAGCGGAGTTATTGGAAACAACCGGTGTCTCGGTCTTTGCATAAGCCTCCTCAATTGCCTTAATCTCATCTTTGGTCATATCCACTGCACTAAATACAAAATCAACGGTACCGGCAACCTTTTCAACTTCATTTACATTGTGAACAATTATATTTTTAACTGCTTCAGGCATCGGAGTATCCATCTTCCATCTGTCACCTACAGCCTCTTCATAGGTCTTGCCTGCACTTCTTGGACTCGCAGCGATCGTTGTCACCTCAAACCACGGATGATTCTCCAATAAAGTAATAAATCTCTGTCCTACCATACCGGTACCGCCAAGGATACCTACCTTTAACTTTTCACTCATAATTAAACTCCTCTTTATCTGAATTGTCCTATCATCTTACATTATAATACTCTAATCCGTTTCATTTAGCAAGTTTTTATTTTATCTTTTTGAGGCAGTGATCCAATCATCCCCATTCCTAATTTGCCAGAATCTATTTTGACTACCTTAGCTCCCTTTGTTTCCATTGGATTCCTAAACCTAAAAAGGACACCTCACTATCATTTGTTGCCTGAAGCTCGGGAAATAACCTCAATGCTACCATGAATACCCAGCCAATTACAAACATGAACCAGATAACATATTCTTCACAAAAACACTATCCCTTCACTGCTATAAGAAATTCCACACCATCTTCTATATTCTGTACAGAATAGTACCCATCATGTGCCTCTACAATTTCCCGGACAATGGACAAACCTACACCGGCTCCCTGCCTTTTTCCACGGGTTCTAACCTTATCCGCCTTGCTAAACGCTTCCCAAATTGAAGTAAAATCATCTTCTTTGATGAAACTTCCGGAATTATACACTCTGAATTCATAATATGCTCCATTGCGCTTACCGCTTACTTTAATTATCATACCATTATTTTCTCCATGCATCACTGCATTTCTTAAAAGATTATAAATGGCACGCTCCAGCAACAGATAATCCGCCTGCAGCTTATCCTCTTCGTTATACTCTTCCATATACCGGATGTTTTTCTCTATATTTTCTTCACAAAAACGTTTTTGTATCGCATGAAATAACCGCCCAGCCATAAAGCTTTCAGGATGTAAATCATCAGACTGTTGCTCTAATCTGGACAATTCCAGCATCTCTTTTACCAGCATATCTACCCGGGTGCTTTCGTCCGAAATAATTTCACAATATTGCAGTGCCTTTTCCGGATTCTTTGAAATAACTGCCTTTAACCGGTCTGCATACCCCATAATAACCGCAATAGGTGATTTGATTTCATGGGAAAGATTCCGTACCAGACGTTTCCTGCTTTCAATATCATTCTGCATCTGCTCCAGATTAATTTCCAAATGTCTGCACATTCTATTAATGGATGTCCCAAGCTGCCCCAGTTCATCTTCCGACTTAATATCTACTTTTGTATCAAATTCCAAATTGGAAATATGTTCTGCTGTTACTGTCATTTTCCGAATCGGTACTACCAGTTTACGGCTTATACAATATACTACAAAAAATCCAATTAATATAAGTATAATTCCTCCCAGAATATCAAACATAATTGCGGCTTGAGTTGCGTTCTGTAAACTTCGATAGGAACGGGATAATATCGCATAACGATTATCCGCAATTTTTTTAATGACCTTGATATCAATCCTGTTCGTATTTTCCTTACTCTTTGTTAGGGTTACTGCTTTCCCCTGCTGTAACTTATCAAAATCAGAATCAAACATGTCAGCAGTAAACGCCCCCAGTGCATTTCTTCTATAATCTCCTACTTTTGTGGTGCAAACAATATTTTTCTCCTCATCTACCACTGTGACCTGCGTATTCCAGTCCTCACCAATCTGTTCAATATATTCTATAAATTCTTCATCTGAATAATCATCTCTGTTAGTCATGGATACTACAAGTTTCTTCATCTGCTTTTCGTTTAAATAGGTCGAAAATGGAATCATTAAAAAATAGGTCAATATAATATTCAATAGTATAAATATACTAATTAATACTCCACCTACAAAGCAAAGTTTTTTTCCTAATGATTTTTTCATAACGTCTCCTCAAAAGAATAACCAATTCCACGTATTGTTTTAATATAGTTACCTGCCTCATCAAGATTTGCCCGCAGCATCTTTACATGAGTATCAATAGTACGGATATCTCCCTCATAATCATATCCCCAGATGCGATCTAAAATCTTTTCTCTTGGAAGTACGATATTCTGATTATGTACCAGAAATTCCAGTAATTGAAACTCCTTGTTATTCAGTATTACTTCTTTTTCGTTTACATAAACTTTATGCCCTACAGGATCAATTTCTAATATTCCAATCTGTATATTATCAAGGCTCTGTGCTTTTGTTAACTTTAACAGATTCTTTACCCGTTCAACCAGTATCTCATAGTGAAATGGTTTGCTGACAAAATCGCTGGCACCATGTTTTAAGCATGTCAGTTCACTTGCAGAATCACCCAAAGCAGTAAGCATCAAAACTGGTATCTCTGACTTTTGCCGAATCTCGTCCAAAACAGCAATTCCGTCAAGTTTTGGCATCATAACATCCAGAATAACAAGGGACAGCTCAGAATGATTCCAAAATATATCTAATGCCTCTTCCCCATCCGCTGCTGCATATACAATAAACGCCTGCTCCTCCAGTACTTCTATAACCAGATTCCTTAATAATTCATCATCATCCACAACCAAAATACTCACTGCCATAACTTATCTCCTTTTTAAACCAGCGTATAATTATCTTATATCTATCTTCCATACTTCGCACATTTACTAAAGATTCTGTTGCATGCAAGTAAAATAATATACATTATTCATACAATACAAATATGAAATTTATATGTAAAAGGCTGCCACATGAATGATTTTGTCTTATATCCTTCATCATGTAACAGCCTTCCATTTTACCTATTCTTTAAAATTAATTTATTAGACAATTCTTACCTTTACAACTCCGTCCACCGTTTCCAGTTCCGCTCTGCTATCCTCATCAACTAATGACTCTACATCCAGAATCGTATAAGCCCAGTCACCCTTTGACTTACTTACCATATTTGCTATATTAATGGATTTCTTTGCAAATACTCCTGTAAATCTGGTCAGCATATCTGGAATATTTTTGTGACAAATTGCTACTCTGGCGGCAGTTGCACAGACACCCGCATCACATGCCGGATAATTTACGGAATTCTTAATGTTACCGTTTTCTATAAAATCAGAAACCTGCTTTACTGCCATAATCGCACAATTATCCTCTGATTCCTCTGTAGAAGCCCCAAGATGAGGCAGTGTAATCACATTCTCAACTTCAGAAATTGCCGGATTCGGAAAATCTGTTACATATTTTGCCACCTTACCAGAAGCAAGTGCCTCCTTGATCTCTTCGTCAACCACTAATGTATCCCTTGAAAAATTCAGAATACGGACACCATCTTTCATCATGGCAAATGCCTCTTTATTAAGCATTCCTTTCGTACTGTCTAATGCAGGTACATGAATGGTTATATAATCACATTCCTTATATATGTCTTCTACATTTTTGATGTGTTTGATATGTCTTGAAAGTGACCACGCTGCATCCACGGAAACAAACGGATCATATCCATATACATCCATTCCAAGGCGGAACGCAATATTTGCAACCTTTGCACCAATGGCACCAAGACCAATCACACCTAATTTCTTGCCCTGAATCTCATTTCCGGCATAATTCTTTTTCTGCTTTTCTACTTTCTTGGCAATATCCGGATCTGATGCATTTTCTTTTACCCAGTTATATCCTCCAATTAAATCACGGGATGCAAGTAAAAGACCTGCTATAACAATTTCCTTTACTCCGTTTGCATTCGCACCTGGCGTATTAAAAACAACGATTCCCTTCTTTGCACACTCTTCTAACGGAATGTTATTTACTCCAGCTCCAGCTCTCGCAATCGCTGTCAGACTTTCCGGCAGCTCCATTTCATGCATAGATGCGGAACGCACTAATACCGCATCTGCATTCTCCATACTCTCTACAAGTTCATAATGATCAGAAAATAGATCCAGACCACAGGCAGCAATTGGATTCAGGCAATTTACTTTTGTCATTTCTTTCTCCTTTCTATTTCGCATTCTTTGCTTCAAACTCTTTCATAAACTCAACCAGCTTCTCCACACCCTCAATCGGCATTGCATTATAAATGGAAGCACGCATACCACCAACTGTTCTATGTCCTTTTAAATTAACAAAACCTGCTGCTGCCGCCTCCTTTATAAATTGGGCATCTAATTCTTCATCCCCTGTTACAAATGGTACATTCATAAGAGAACGATCCTCTTTTACAACGGTACCCTGGAATAGTTTAGAAGAATCAAGAAAATCGTAAAGAATCGCTGCCTTTTTCTCATTATGGACCTTCATGGCATCTAATCCGCCCATCTCCTTCACCCACTTAAATACTTTTCCGCAAATATAAATACCGTAAGCAGGAGGTGTATTATAAAGAGAATCCGCATCTGCCTGTGTCTTATATTTTAACATAGTTGGAGTTCCAGGCATCACATCATCCCGGATCAAATCTTCACGGATAATCACAACTACCACTCCGGCAGGCCCTACATTTTTCTGAACACCAAAGTATATCAATCCATAATCCTCTACATTCACAGGCTGTGATAAAATATCAGATGACATATCTGCAACTAAAATTTTCCCCTTTGTATTCGGAAGCTTCTTATATGCTGTTCCGTAAATTGTATTATTGTGACAGATATATACATAATCCGCATCGTCATCAATATCCAGATCACTGCAATCTGGAATGTAAGAAAATGTTTTATCTGCAGAAGATGCGACTGCCTTTACCTTTCCGTATCTCTTTGCTTCTTCAAATGCCTTTTTAGCCCACTGACCTGTAATGATATAATCTGCCACTCCGTTTTTCATCAGGTTCATCGGAATCGCTGCAAACTGCTGGGACGCCCCACCCTGTAAAAACAAAACTTTATAGTTATCAGGAATCTTCATTAAATCCCTTAAATCCTGCTCTGCAGATTGAATAATCTCTTCAAACGCTTTGGAACGATGGCTCATCTCCATAACGCCCATTCCCGTTCCATTGTAATCAAGCATTTCCTCCGCTGCCTGTTTTAAAACAACCTCAGGTAAAACAGATGGCCCTGCTGAAAAATTATAAACTCTTGCCATTTTTATATATCCTCCCTTTTATTTATCCAAATCTTCTTCTGAAAAACAGGTCTCAATCGGCTGACCGGCTGCAACCATCGGCCACACCTTATCATCTTCATTAATCTGTGCATCAATCACACAAGGTCTGCCGGCTTTCAATGCCTGTTGAAACGCATCCTCAAACTCTGCAACTGTTGATACCTTAAATGCCATCGCACCCATTCCTTCTGATACTTTTGCAAAATCAACTGCATCATTCAATATTGTATTCGAATACCGCTTATCATAGAACAAAGTCTGCCACTGACGAACCATTCCAAGAACATGATTATTGATCACAACCTGAATAATCGGTATATTGTAGCGCACTGCCGTAGCGATTTCATTCATATTCATTCGGAAACATCCGTCTCCTGCAATATTAACAACGGTTTTATCTCTTCTGCCCACCTTTGCACCAATAGAGGCACCTAAACCATATCCCATGGTTCCAAGTCCACCAGAAGTAAGCAGCTGGCGGGGTTCTTTAAATTTGTACATCTGGGCAGCCCACATCTGATGCTGACCTACATCTGTTGTAATAATGGCATCCCCGTTAGTAAGCTCATATATTTTTGAAATTGCAGCAGGTCCTGTTAAGATATCCTCCCGATATGTATTCGGATATTTCTTTTCCAATTCTGCAATCTCCTTGAGCCATTCCTCGTTATTTTTTTGTTCAATTACTGCATTCAGCCGTTTTAATACTTCTTTTGCATCGCCAACTATGCTCGCATCCACAACAATATTTTTGTTGATTTCAGCAGAATCCACATCAATCTGAACAATTTTTGCATGATTGGCAAACTTTTTCGCATTGCCGATTACACGGTCAGAAAAACGTCCTCCAACAACGATCAGCAAATCCGAAGCCGTCACACCAAAATTAGAGGTTTTTGTACCATGCATACCCACCATTCCTGTGTAATGCGGGTCGTTTCCATCCATGACACCTTTCCCCATTAACGTATCACATACCGGTGCATCTACAAGCCCTGCAAAGGTTCTGAATTCTTCTGAAGCATTGGCAGCAACCACACCTCCGCCAACCATAATATATGGTTTTTTAGATTTCTTGATCAGTTTTGCCACTTCTTCAATATCCGACTCTTGAATCGTGTCGGTAACCGGAAGAACCTCTTCCGGTTTCTTATACTCATAATCCGCAAGGTTTGCAGTTACATCCTTTGTAATATCGACTAATACAGGACCGGGTCTTCCTGTTTTTGCAATCTTAAATGCACGGCGAATCGTATTTGCCAGTTCATGTACATTCTTTACAATAAAGCTGTGTTTTGTAATCGGCATTACCACACCTGCAATGTCAATTTCCTGAAAAGAATCTTTTCCCAGCAGGGAAACTCCTACGTTTGCCGTAATACACACCATCGGAATCGAATCCATATATGCGGTTGCGATACCTGTCACTAAATTCGTTGCACCCGGACCCGAAGTAGCCATACAGACACCAACTTTACCTGTAGCTCTGGCATATCCATCCGCAGCATGGGAAGCCCCCTGCTCGTGGGAAGTTAATACATGGGTAATTTCATCCTGATGTTTATAAAGAGCATCATAGACATTTAAAATGGTACCGCCAGGATAACCAAATACAGTATCAACACCCTGCTCTTTCAGGCATTCAATCACAATTTCCGAACCTGTTAACTGTTTCATTTTCCTCTCTCCTTAACAAAAGTAATTTTGTTTCCCGATTTAGAAAACATTAAATCTCTTAACGGTATTATAACTTATCTTTACAATGATAAAACTTTTATATAGGGTTTGTAAAGTATATATTTGAATTTTCGACAAAAAATTGTAACAAAAATCAGTTAAGAGTGCTTATTTCAGTTCCAATACGGCACCGCGGTTACCTGAAGTTACCATTTTTGCATAACGTGCAAGATAACCAGTAGTAACCTTTGGCTCCCTTGGAGTCCATCCTGCTTTTCTCTTCGCCATCTCTTCTTCTGAAATATCTAATGTAATGCTTTGATGGTCAATATCAATCTTAATGATATCTCCTTCCTCTACCAAAGCAATCGGACCTCCAACTGCTGCCTCCGGTGAAACATGCCCAATGGATGCTCCACGACTGGCACCGGAAAAACGACCGTCGGTAATCAACGCCACCGAAGAACCCAGCCCCATACCTGCAATTGCCGAAGTAGGATTTAACATTTCCCTCATGCCCGGACCGCCTTTCGGACCCTCATAGCGAATCACAACCACATCACCCTCTACAATCTTACCTCCTTTAATTGCTGCAATTGCATCCTCTTCACAGTCAAATACCCTTGCAGGACCTTCATGAACCATCATTTCCGGTACAACGGCAGAACGCTTTACAACGGAACCATCCGGTGCAAGATTGCCTTTTAAGACGGCAAGACCACCTGTTGTGCTGTATGGATGATCCATTGGACGGATTACCTCTGTATTCTTATTGACATGACCGCTTACAGCTTCCCCAATCGTCTTACCCGTTACGGTCATACAATCTTCATTTAACAGACCTGCCTCCTTTAACTGGTTCATAACCGCATACACTCCACCAGCTTCATTTAAATCCTCCATATAGGTTGGACCTGCTGGTGCAAGATGACAAAGGTTCGGTGTCTTTGCACTGATTTCGTTTGCCATGGAAATATCAAAATCAAATCCGATTTCATGGGCAATCGCCGGAATATGCAGCATAGAATTGGTAGAGCAGCCCAATGCCATATCTACAGTCAATGCATTCATAACCGCTTCCTTTGTGATAATATCCCTTGGGCGGATATTCTTACAATACATATCCATAACTGCCATACCCGCATGCTTTGCAAGCTTTAACCTTTCTGAATAAACAGCCGGAATGGTTCCATTTCCAGGTAACCCCATGCCTAATGCTTCCGTTAAACAGTTCATGGAATTTGCAGTGTACATACCGGAACACGATCCACAGGTAGGACATGCCTTACACTCAAATTCATTGACATCCTCCTCTGTCATGGAGCCTGCTGCATAGGAACCCACCGCCTCAAACATAGATGAAAGGGACGTCTTATGTCCCTTGACATGTCCTGCAAGCATCGGACCACCGGATACAAATACGGTAGGAACATTGACTCTCGCTGCAGCCATCAAAAGACCCGGTACATTTTTATCACAATTGGGAATCATCACCAATGCATCGAACTGATGAGCAATTGCCATACATTCTGTGGAGTCTGCAATTAAGTCTCTGGTTACTAAGGAATATTTCATTCCTATATGTCCCATGGCAATTCCATCACAAACGGCAATTGCAGGAAACATAACCGGTGTACCACCTGCCATGGCAACACCCATTTTAACTGCCTGAGCAATTTTATCAAGGTTCATATGTCCCGGAACAATTTCATTGTAAGAACATACAATACCAACCAATGGTTTCTTCATCTCTTCCTCTGTCATTCCCAATGCGTTAAACAGGGAACGGTGAGGTGCCTGTTGCATACCAACTTTTACGTTATCACTCTTCATAATCATAATCTCCTTTTCTGTCATTTGATTATTCTTTTATAGTACGATACCAGTATATTTTTTTCCCGATGAGCCGCCAACCGGATTGGACCATGCCCTTATTCGCTCATCTTCTTTCTCCATTATCTCTAAACAATTCTGACTTTCCTGTATTTATATTCTTTGTGTGATCAAATCTCCCATTTCCGTCGTACTGACTGAGGCTGTCCCATCCGATACAATATCACAGGTTCGGTATCCCTCCCGTAATACCTTCTTGACAGCGGCTTCCACTGCATCTGCTTCCTGATCAAGGTCTAATGAAAACCGCAAAAGCATCGCTGCCGAGAGAATAGTCGCAATCGGATTTGCTTTATTCTGTCCTGCAATATCCGGTGCCGAACCACCGCTTGGCTCATACATACCAAACTTTGTTTCATTTAAAGAAGCGGAAGCCAGCATTCCGATGGAACCGGTTACCATGGAAGCCTCATCGGATAAAATATCGCCGAACATATTCTCCGTTAGGATCACATCAAACTGTGCAGGGTCTTTTACCAGCTGCATTGCACAGTTATCCACTAACATATGCTCTACATAAACCTCCGGATAATCCTTTGCCACTTCATTCACAATGGCTCTCCAAAGTCTGGAAGAATCCAGTACATTTGCCTTATCCACAGAGGTTACTTTTTTCCGTCTCTTCATGGCAATATCAAACCCACGGATCGCAATCCTTCGGATCTCATCCTCGGAATAGGTCAGGGTATCAACCGCCTTTTTCTTACCATTTTCTTCAACGGTCTTTCTTTCACCAAAATAGAGCCCTCCCGTCAGTTCCCGCATGATCATCATATCAAATCCCTTATCTGCAATCGCTTCCTTTAACGGACACGCTTCCTTTAATTCGGGATATAAAAGAGCCGGTCTTAAGTTTGCAAACAATCCTAATTCTTTACGGATTTTCAAAAGTCCCGCCTCTGGTCTTAAAGACGGTTCTAATTTGTACCATGGAGAAGTGCTGGTATTGCCGCCAATGGAACCAAGAAGCACTGCATCCGCTTTCCTGGCTCTCTCAACCGTTTCATCCGTAAGCGGTACTCCATACACATCAATGGAGCATCCTCCCATTAAAAGCTGGTCATACTGAAAGGTATGACCAAATTTTTCTCCAACCTTATCTAATACTTTCATGGCTTCGGTAACGACCTCCGGACCGATTCCGTCACCTTTGATTACTGCTATATTATAATTCATCTTTTTTCTTCCTTTTCTGTTTAAAATATATTCCCAAAGCAATGGCTGCTGCTGCCAGCACTATAATACCAATTACGATTATCAGTATATTCCCATTTCCTAATTTGCCTGCCCAAAATATGGCAGTTGGCCCATCACTACCTCTTATTGCAAACTTCATACAATCCTCCAATCTATCATTTTGCTGGAATACAAATGACAACGAGACTTTTTTTCTCTGTCAGTTTTGATCATTATATTATTTATTATTGATATAGTTAACAAGCCCCTCTGCCTTGATAATCTCCTGCATAAATGGTGGAAATGCCTGACCTTTAAACTCCGTTCCCTTTGTCCGGTCATAAATCATGCCGGAATCAAAATCAATCTCCACTTCATCTCCTGCCTCAATTGCCTTTGCAGCCTCCGGACACTCAATAATCGGAAGTCCGATATTGATCGCATTGCGGTAAAAAATTCTTGCAAAGGTCTCCGCAATTACACAGCTGATGCCGCTTGCTTTAATGGCAATCGGTGCATGCTCTCTGGAAGAACCGCATCCAAAGTTCTTGTTTGCCACCATGATATCTCCCGTTTTTACCCGCTTTACAAATTCCGGATCAATATCCTCCATGCAGTTTTTTGCAAGCTCTGCAGGATCGGATGAATTCAAATATCTTGCAGGAATGATAACATCTGTATCTACGTTGTCCCCATATTTATGTACTGTTCCATGTGCCTTCATTATTATACTACCTCCTATTCTAACTCACCAGAAACAAAAATTTCCATCGGCAGGACCTCTTTTGCTTATTCCAATTATTATAAGCCCAGCTCACAAGGACATGAGATCTTACCGGTTACCGAAGAAGCTGCTGCCACTGCCGGTGAAGCTAAGTAAATCTCAGAATCCACATGTCCCATCCGTCCTACAAAGTTACGGTTTGTGGTCGCCACTGCCTTCTCGCCTGCCGCAAGAATCCCCATATGTCCGCCAAGACACGGTCCGCAGGTCGGAGTAGATACCACTGCCCCCGCCTCAATAAAGATCTTAAGAAGACCTTCCTCCATTGCCTGTAAATAGATTGCCTGTGTAGCCGGAATCACAATTACACGAAGTCCTTTTGCACATTTTCTTCCCTCTAAAATCTTTGCTGCTACACGTAAGTCTTCTATCCGTCCATTGGTACATGAACCGATTACCACCTGATCAATCTTAATCTCCGGTACCTTACTGATTGGCTTTGTATTCTCTGGTAAATGAGGAAACGCTACCGTTGGCTCAAGTTTACTTAAATCAATCGTATAGGTTTCATCATAAATGGCATCCTCATCTGCTTCATATACCTTATATTCCTTAACGGAATGCTCTTTCATATAGGCAATGGTCTGATCGTCTACAGGGAAGATACCGTTCTTTGCACCTGCCTCGATTGCCATGTTTGCCATCGAAAAACGGTCGTCCATAGAAAGATTGGCAATGCCGTCTCCCACAAATTCCATTGACTTATAAAGTGCACCATCCACACCGATCAAGCCAATAATATGTAAAATAACATCCTTACCACTTACCCATTTTCCCGGCTTTCCGGTCAAAATAAACCGGATCGCAGAAGGCACCTTAAACCAAGCCTTTCCGGTAGCCATTCCAGCCGCCATATCCGTAGAACCAACACCGGTTGAAAACGCACCTAAAGCACCATAGGTACAGGTATGGGAATCCGCACCGATACAGGTTTCTCCTGCAACGATCAGACCCTTCTCCGGAAGTAATGCATGCTCGATTCCCATCTCACCAACATCAAAGAAATTCGTAATATCATGTGCATTGGCATATTCCCTTACACATTTACAGTGCTCGGCACTCTTAATATCCTTATTCGGTGTAAAATGGTCAAGAACCATTGCAATCTTATCCTTATCAAACACCTTGTCAGAATGAAATTTATCCATCTCATGAATAGCCACTGGTGTCGTTACGTCGTTCCCTAATACTAAATCCAAGTCTGCTTCAATTAACTGTCCGGCTTCCACCGATGTTAGTCCTGCATGTGCAGCTAAGATTTTCTGTGTCATTGTCATTCCCATAACAAACTCGCTCCTTTTCATATTCATTAATTTTATCATTACCACTATACCATAAATAAGACTATAAATAAAATGCATATATTACATATTTATAATAACTTACGGTTATATTTCTTCCCGTTCCTTACAGATAATGTCAATCTCTGTCATAAATGATTCCTCCGTCATATCTTCAAAGTTCTCTATTTCATCATAGTGGGAGTAGAGATGATCATATAATTTCTGGGTATAATGCTTTAATTTTGCAGCATCCTCCAATGTGATATTCCCTACCCGAAGGTTTTCGTTGATACTGCCCATTATATCATTCTGAATCATTTTTTTCAATGCGTTCAGATTTTCTATAATCTTTGCGATTGTCCTAAAAAGCACTGGCATTTCTCCTGTCATTTGATATAATTATAAGGAATAGATGTCCTATCATCCATAACCTCGCAAACGGACACTAACATAGAGGAGAACCATCATGGAACAAAATCTCAATCACTATAAAATTTTTTATGAGGCTGCCAAAACCGGAAATATCAGTAAAGCAGCAGACAGTCTCTATCTCAGCCAGCCTGCGGTTTCCAAGTCCATAACCAAATTAGAGCAGTCCTTAGGGCAGACTCTGTTCATCCGCAGCAAAAAGGGGGTAAAGCTTACAGAGGAAGGAAAAATGCTTTTTGGCTATCTGAAACAGGCATTTGACTCGATTGATACTGCGGAAAAAAATTTACGCCAAATTACACAGTTTGGTATCAGCCAGCTTAGAATCGGGGTATCCACTTCATTATGTAAACATATCCTTCTTCCTTACTTACAGGATTTTATCCGGGAAAACCCCCATGTCAAGATATCCATTGCGTGCAATCCCACCTATGAAACGATCCAGCTTCTAAAAAAAGAGCAGATTGACATCGGGCTAATCTGCGATACCCCTTTAGAAAAAGGATATCATTTCTCTTCCCTGCGTTCTATCCACGATACCTTTGTAACAACCCAGACTTATCTGGATAATCTGATGCTACGGGAAAGAAATTCCATATCCTCTAAATCCGGAATGGAAAAAGAAATCCTGGAAAAATGTAACCTCATGCTGTTAGATACAGAAAACATCTCCAGAATCTTTATTGATGAATACTTTATGAAGAATCACATTCATCCCAGCCAGTTACTGGAAATCAATAATATGGACCTGCTCATTGACTTTGCAGCAATCGGCATCGGGGTTGCCTGTGTAGTCAGGGAATTTGTCGGCTCTTATATCAAAAAAGAACAGGTCATCGAACTCCCTCTAGACTATGAAATCCCGGAGCGGACAGTGGGGCTCATCTATCATGAACACAACCTGAATGCCACAACCAAAAAATTTCTTGATTTTTGTACACCGGTCTGAGCCTGTAATATCCTGTTCCCTATCCACTCTCTTTATAATACGATCAGATGTTTTTCGGAATGGGATAACGTCTCATATCCATCCTTTTTCACTGCCACCAGGTCTTCAATTCTCACACCGAACCTTCCCGGCAGATAGATTCCCGGCTCATCGGTGATCACCATATTTTCTTTCGTGATCACTTTGCACTTTGGTGAAAATCTCGGCTCCTCGTGGATATCAAGCCCTACACCATGTCCCAGTCCATGCCCAAAATATGCTCCATAACCGCATTCCTTGATATAATTTCTTGCCAGTCCGTCAATGTCATCACAGCGTCTTCCTGCCCTGATCCCCTCCATTGCCCGCAGATTTGCTTCTAACACAATTTGGTAAACCTGTTTCATTTCCTCCTCCGGTTCTCCTACTGCCACCGTTCTTGTCATGTCGGAGCAATATCCCTGATAAACACAGCCAAAGTCCATAGTTACAAAATCACCCTTTGCTATTTTACGATCCGTTACCTTTGCATGAGGCATGGAAGAATTTGGTCCGCTTGCCACGATCGTATCAAAGCTTAACCGGGAAGCTCCCTGTCTTTTCATAAAAAATTCCAATTCCAACGCAAGATCCGCCTCCGTGGTTCCCGGTTTTATTACACCTAAAATATATGAAAACGCAGCGTCGCCGATTGCTTCTGCCTTTCGAATCTTATCAAGCTCCTCTGCATCCTTTGCCATCCTGCCAGAATTGATTTTCTTTCCACATACCTGAAATTGATAATCTTGACAGGTCTCAGATAGTTTTAAATACTGTAAAAGATTCATATCATCTTCCACTGCAGCAATTCCCTTTTCCCTAAAGTCCTTAAGCAGTTCTTTTACCGTCTCGCTATATCCCTTCCCTTCTAGTGGAAGCAGTGTAAGATTTTGGCATTCCTTTTCCACCTGTTCATAATAACGGGAATCGGTAATCACATATCCTTTCTCTTTCCCACTGGAATCTGCCGCCTTCCTGGAAGATTCTTTTCTCTTTTCCACTGGCATAACAAAAAATGCCTCTCCTCCGGTAAAACCGGTATAATAATATAGATTGGAGGGACTGCTGATTATAACCACATCCACACCACATCCCACCAACTCGTCGTTCAAGCGTCTCCGCCTGCTTACAAACATATCAATACCTCTTTTCTATATTCTGTCAGCGCCTTCTGTTTTCCAGTCTGTCACAATCGTTTCCATAATCTCTTCTAGACCATTGAAGTTTGTATCGATCACCACGTCCGAAGCCCTTTCATATAATGATTT
>CAJUBR010000054.1 GCA_910584695.1 uncultured Lachnospiraceae bacterium | reverse complement strand
AGAGCACCTGACTCTTAATCAGGGTGTGCGGGGTTCGAGCCCCCGGCGGCCCACTGATAAAGGATCGATTTGATGTCATAGAACATTGGGTTGGTTCTTTTTTCATTTTCGCGAGCAACAAGCCAAGTGGCTGCTTGCAGATGTTTGGCGACTGCCACGAGGGTTACATACCCCCCTGCTTTGCAGCGTTACAAGATTGATGTCTGGTTGCATGTAGCGGGGTTGTTGACTTTATAGGAAAAGTTTGCTGGATAGAATATCCAGACAGAAAATTAAGAGGACAAATTGCAGATGGATTCATTATGATTTCTGTGCACAGCAGTCCAATCTGCTGCTGTTTCATAGTATCATATTCGAATCTGGACAGAAAAGGAATCATCTGCATGCTGCCTTCTGACCATACGGAAAAAGTATGAGAAGGGGATAGATTTAAGAGAATTTTGCCCTCTTATGGATTAATTTGTAACGTTACATGTTACAGGAATACAACGTTAAGTTGCTTGTTATATGATCGGAGTAATATAAATGTAATCATGATTCATGTTATGATTCCATTGTTTTACTTCGATTGTTTGCATTATAAATAGTAAAATTATGAAATGCAATTTACAGCTAATGAAAAATTTATTAAAATTCATTCAAATTTTTGAATAAAGTTTGAGAAAAGAGAGGAGTTTTTGACTGACAATTTAATAGGAACAAAGTTTAGAAAACGTTGTAGTTATAAAAGGCTGCGGCGTTTTTTTGCTTTAGCAGAAGGTGTTACAAGTAAAATGTATTTTTCTTGTAAAAAGTAATTTATATTACAAAATGGAATAAATATAAAACTTTATGTAAAGTATACTTGACAAAATGTCGAAGGGGTGATATCTTACAGTTAAGCGGACGGCAATGAAAGTGATTTGTGGAAATTCACTCAGTAAGCGTTGCTGTGAAAATAAAGGAGGAGATAGTATGAAGCTGGAAATAAGAGATATTACAAAATCCTTTGGTGAAAAGGAAATCTTAAAGGGTATTTCCTTTTCGGCAGAGAGCGGAAAAGCACTGGGTTTATTAGGAAGAAACGGTGCGGGCAAGACAACGACAATCCGTATTTTGATGGATGTATTTCACGCAAATAGCGGTGAAATTCTGTTGGATGGGAAAAAATTTGAACCTCGGAAAGTACAGATTGGTTATCTGCCGGAAGAAAGGGGACTTTATCCCAAACGTGTTATTCTGGAGCAGATGGTATATCTGGCAAGACTGCGGGGAGTAAGTAAGGCAGAGGCAGTGGAAAATTCCAGAAAATGGCTTAACAGGCTCGATGTAATACAATACGAAAAGAGTCTGTTAGAGACATTATCGAAAGGGAATCAGCAAAAAGTCCAACTGGCATCTACGTTGGTATGTAATCCGAAAATTGTAATACTGGATGAGCCTTTTAGCGGTCTGGACCCGGTTAACTCCCAGATTCTACAGGAGGTAGTGAAAGAGCTTATTGCGGATGGTAGAATTGTCATTTTTTCCAGCCATCAGATGAGTTATGTGGAAGAATTCTGTGAGGATGTGGTAATGATTAATCAGGGTGAAGTGGTACTCAATGGAAATCTTGTGCAGATTAAGAAAGAGTTTGGCAGGAACCAGCTTGTAATAAGTGATGTAAAACGGACACAGGCAGATATGGAAAAATTGCTGGCAGAGAAATTATCTGAATATGTAGAGGTTACCGGAAGGACAAAAGAAGATGTGATCGTAAAGCTGTCTGCTGGAGTAAGCAGAAATCAGTTTTTGCAAAGACTTGCTTCTATGGAGGATATTGAAGTGGAGCATTATGAAACATATAAACCGTCATTAAATGATATTTTTGTTGCAAAGGTGGGTGAGGAGTCATGAAACGTTTTTTAACTGTATTTGAATTTGAACTGATGAGCTATATCAAGAACAGATCTTTTATGATTACAACAATTTTAGTGGCTGTACTTTTGGGGGCGGCTACATTTTTACCAAGGTTTATTGATATGTCGGATATGATGGGAATTTCATCAGAAAAGGAAATATCTTCTGATGAGGAAAATGAGGAACCGGGAGCTATCGGTCTTGTGGATGAAAAAGGATATTTTTCTGATACAAGCATACTGGAACAGGCATTTCCCAATACAGAGTTTACTGTTATGAACAGTGAAAAAGATTTGAAAAAATCGGTAGAAAAGGAAGAGACAGAGGCTGGTTTTTATGTGGTAGATGATATGAATTACCACTATTATGTTTTAAACAGGGATATGTCGGACAAAAGACGGCTCATATTTGATGAATTGTTAGGGATGGTTCATAAGCAGAATTATTGTCGGGAAAATAATCTGGATTATGAAACGTTCGCAGCAAATTATGAAGCGCCGGTCAATTGCAATGAAGAGGTTTTGGGTAAGGATGCAGCAGATAATTTCTGGTATTGTTATGCATTGGTGATTATTATTTTTATGATGATTATTATGTATGGAGTTATGATTGCTACGGCAGTAACTTCAGAAAAAAGCAACCGCTCCATTGAGGTTTTGGTAACTAGTATCGATTCAAAGTATCTGCTGTTTGGCAAGGTGTTTGCTGGTGCCTTTGCTGTCGTGGTACAATTAGCATTAATACTTGGTGCTGTTCTTGTTGGGTATGGAATTAATCATGAATTCTGGGGAGATAAACTGGATATGCTGTTAGACATACCGGCCAATGTATTGATTACCTTTGGAATATTTGGAATTGGAGGATTTCTATTCTATGCATTCCTATATGGAGCGTTAGGAGCACTGGTGTCTAAGACGGAGGACATTAATAAGTCAGTGGGTTCGTTACAGATGATTATTATGATTGTATATTTTGCCGTACTGTTCCAGTTAGAAAATGTGGATGGAACTATTATGAAGGTGTGTTCCTATCTTCCGTTTAGTTCCTATTCTGCAATGTTTGTAAGAGTGGGAATGGGTAAAGTTGCAGCTTGGGAGGTTATCATATCCGCTGTTATTTTATATGTATCTATTTTCTTTGCGGGATGGCTTGGTGCAAAGATTTACCGGATGGGAACACTGCGGTATGGGAATCCGATTAAGTTTAGTAATGCACTAAAGGATATAAAGCATGCAGAATAAATGAGGTGGAGTGTATGAAGAATACAAAATATTTTGTATTACGTTTGTTAATAGCAGCGTTGTTGTGTAGCGCGGTTTGTTATGGTATGACAAAAAGAAATCAACAAACCGCAGATGATGTGGAATTGCAAAGTGTCAATACAGAAGTTTATGTTTCAAACGGAATTGCACAACCAGAAAGCACGATGCAAAATATTCTAATTTCAAAAGAGGGTTCTTATGTATTTCAGGTAAACTGTAAACCGGATCATGAAGGGCTTATAACGGGATGTATAATTTGTGACGAGAAGGAACAGGTAGTATTTTCCTGCAGTGGAGAGGAGTGGACGTCAGGATCATCTAAGTTAAATCTAAAGGTGGGAACCTATACGGTTGCATTTTATTATCTTGCAAATGAGAATGCCTATAAGAAGTTCTGGAAGGATGCCGGAACAGAAATTCCCAAGGATGCGGAAGGACTGTTTCGGGATAACGGTGAGTGGAATATCTGTCTGGAATACGGGTACGGAGAGGTAAAAGGAAAAAGTCTGGAATATTATCTTGGGATGGTGATAGGGATTGCAACGGGACTTGTACTTGTAGTATTCCTCAAGTGGATTATTCGAAAAATGGGAGGAAAAGTTGAAGTTGGCGGTAGGAAATGCAAAGAATCCTATGATGAAAGACAGTTGCTTGCAAGAGGGCAGGCATATAAAACCGCATTTTTTACACTCTTATTTTATATGTGCAGCGTAGCTGCTATAAGCGAGTTTTCAGAAAATCCATTGTTGATGTCGTTTGTAGGTATATGGGTTGGAGTTTCTTTGTCTATTACTGTATTTGCAGTCGTCTGCATTCTGAAAGATGCCTATATGTCCCTTTATGAAAATACGAAGGGCATTATCATGATGTTTTCGGTGATAGGAATTTTAAATACGGGAATTGGAATTCTGCATTTTGATGCAGGACGGCCAATGATAGAAGATGGAGTGCTTTCTATTTATTGTATTAACCTAATTACAGGAATTATGTTTTTGATTATACTGACCGTTTTTTGTGGAAAACTTTTATATGACAAACGAAATGCAAAAGAGGAGGAATAGCCGATGAAAAATTTGAAAATGAAATCGGCAAGGGCTGCTCTGGATTTGTCACAACAGGATCTTGCTGCCAAAGTAAATGTTTCGAGGCAGACCATCAATGCAATTGAAAAGGGGGATTATAATCCCACCATTAATCTGTGCAGGGCAATCTGTAAGGCATTGGGTAAGACATTGGACGAACTGTTCTGGGAGGAAGAGACGGATTAATGAATCAATTTTGAAAATACAAAGGATAATTTGCTCATTGCAGCAAGGTTGTTGACTGTATTTAGTGTATATAAAAGAGCAGAGCCAGCTCAAAGGCTCTGCTCTTTGCAATATTTTTCAATTTTATAGCTTCCTTATTTTGTCAATTTAAACTGCCCCACAAGCCGATCTAACATCATGATCTGTGCAAATAATTGTTTACTGCCTGGGCAAAGCCAAAATTGAGCAGTGCATAAGAATATCGATTAGATATGATGATAAGGGTGATTATGAACAAAATTGTAGCAGTTGCTGTAATGGTGGCCGCTCTGAAAATAGAGATAGTCAGTTTCTTTTGGATATTTTCAGTTTTGTTTATTACTAAAATTCTCTCATCATTGCATAGCAACTGTTTTTCTGATGCATAGTTTCCAAATAGCTTCTGTTATTGTTTTTTCTTGCAGTATGATGGAAAATTTATGTTCCGAAGGTGTGAGTCACACTTTTGGGAAAAGAATCCCATCAATGAATCAATTAAGTCTTATTTGTAAACCAGAAAATATATTATATAACTAATTGGATATAATAATAATATATATTAGGGGTGAGTGAAAAATAAAGTTAATATAGTATATAGTTATATAATCAATGCGAACATGTAGTTAACAATAAATATTAAATTGAAAAAATACTAGTAATTAAAAATATATTGACATGATAAAAATAAAATGTTAAACTAAGTATAAATAAACTTGATTTTGAGTACGGAGGATAAATTCTATGAAAAGCAAAATGGTAGTATTTGTGACAGTGCTATTATGGATAATCTTCATAGTAGTAAGTTTATTTATAGGTTACAAATTAGGTGTAAATTCCACAGATGCAGAAGAAAATACCCGATATGAACCGTTAGATGTCAGAACTATTGCAGTTGTGAATTTGGATGAAGGGATTTCACAGGATGATAAAATAATCAATTATGCAAATGAATTAATAGATTATTCAAATGAAAATCTTGTTAGTACCGGCTTAGAGGATGCAAGATCCGGCGTGGAAAGCGGGAAATATGCGGCATACGTAATCATTCCGGCAGCTTTTTCGGAGAATGTTAACAGCATAAATGGACAGCCTGTTAAGTCAGAAATACAATATGAACTGCATTCGGATCTTACAAGTGAGGCGGGATTAACCGTTATGAGTAATATTTATCGGTTGGTAAAGAATCTAAACAATAATGTTAGTTATATTTATGTAGACAGTATCTTGAGTGAATTTCATATTGCACAGGATGATGTTGAGGAGGTGCTGAATAACGGAAAGGCAATAAGGGATGCGGTGGACAATATAACTGCAGGAGATATAAGTGCAGATGTTAAACTGCCTTCTGAAAAGAAGATGGATTATTCCCCTACTACAGTGGATTATGGTGAATATTTAAAGAAGAATTCAAATCTCATTGCAGATATAGACAAGGAATATAGTGATGGATATTCAAAAAGCATAAAAGAAAAAGAGGCTTTGGATGAGTCGGCAGACACTTTAAAAAAAGATATTTCTGCGACTAATGACATGCTGAAAAATGTTGATGTCGAAGTTGATTCGGAAGGGAATTATGTGTATGACACAGAATTAACAGGTTTATCAAGTCGTTTGACGGCTTACAATACGGAATTAAATAACACAGTTAGTGAAATGGCAGCTAGTGTGTCGAATATAGGGACAGACCTAGAAGGGTATGCATCCCAGCTGGAAACTCTTAACAGCTATTATGTGGATACTGTGGATAAATATAACATGGACCTTAATAGTAGTTTAAACAGTGTGAGTGATGAGTTATCATCAGGTGATTATGTATCCGAATTAAATAGAGAAGATATTAAGGGAGATAAGACAGCATCGGATATTGTCGACAGTGTAGAGATTGGTTATTCGGAAGGACAGACAAGGTCGTATACTTTAGTAGATGTTGATGGGAACCTGGATATAGATATACTATATGAGATATTAGAGGATATGGTGAATATGAATCAGGTAAAATATAAAACAGCATCTGGCATTGATATTGCAGACAAATCCTCTGTAACGGGGATTTTAAACGGGAAAATCAGTCAAATAGATATAAATAAAGCATATCATAAAGATGAAACGGGAGCGTATAACAGTCTGGAGAATTCATTGTCCTCAGAAATTGACAAGATTAAAAATGGACTGGCTCAATTAAAGGTGAAAACGGACGGGTTTGAATCCAGTCCGGTGGCTGGAATTGATACAGATTCTATTGTGAAAGATGTGAAAGAAAATGTCATAAATAAATTATCAGAGAATGCAAAAAACATTTCTAATTCCATATCCGGTGAGTATGAAAAAGAATCTGCTACATTGTCAAAGTTTAGTGATCAGTTAGGTTTATATAATCCTAATTCATACATAAACCGGGATGTAATACAAAAGAAAAATTCCGAATTAAGTGTCAACACTTCGGATTTAGGGACTGCAATTGGAAATAAAGATGCAGCGGATGTTGAAGCAATGAATGATATTTATACAAAATACGGAGAAAATATCATGATGTTTAAGGAAAGCATCAATTCGGCGGTAGACTCGTCTAATAGTGCAGTAGAAACCGGGTTGGAAAATGCAAAGAGTACATTGTCCACAAATAACAGCCGTAATGAAACTTTGTTAGATTCATTTTCTAAAAAACTGCTATATACACGTAATGGCAGTCTTGGAAACTATAAGATGTATCAGTATATTGTAAATCCTTGTCAAGAAATAAATGTAACAGATAATATGAATGTTCAACCGGAATATAAAGAAACAGAGGATAGTTATAAATATAACGGTTCTAATGATGCATTATTTTATACTTTATTAATTTCAATTATATTAATTGTAGCATTTATCATTATTTTGTTAATTGTACATAGAAAACAAAAGGAAAATAATTATAATTTGTAAGAATACGAATTTTAATTATAAAAAACAAGAGAGGAGGGAACGATGTGTTAAAACTGGATTATGAAGCATTGGCAGATGCAGCTAAGACATTAACAGAGCAAGGGGATACGTTCGAAACATGTATTAGTACTATGACTGGTGTTGTAGATGGATTACCTGATATTTGGGAAGCAGAAACCTGTGAAAAATATGTAGCAGAGTATAATGATGCGAAGAAGACATTATCAGATGTTAGAGATTTGATTCAGGATATGGCTGACCAGATGCAAAAGATTTCTGACAACTTCCGTGATGCAGATACGGATATGGCAAGTCAGATGTAGAAACTTATAGGGCCGGAGAATATGAAGCTGTTCTACCGGCTCTTTTTGAGAGAAAAGGATTAAAAATGGAAAAAAGTGCGATTGACATAAATATTTCTTCGTTAGAAGAACAAGACAAAACGGCTACTCCCTTAGAAGATGTATACGGTTATGAAGTGCTGACAGAAGAGTTTCAAAAAAGAATAGACCTATATAATATTTTAAAGAAGCAAGAGCAGCAGCTTAGTTTGGAATACGTTTTTACACAGGAGCCAGAGGACAAAATAATAGAATCTTTTCATACAGTAATGCAGGCAGAGGTAGGTACCATTGTTAGTAATGATTATGTGGATAATTTGAACGAGCAGGATAATATATTTATAATGCTGGGCTTTATGGTTTTGGGCTCAGTAATGACAGCTCTGGTATGGTTTTTGGTAGAGATAAAGAGGAAAGGAAAAAAGAGTGAAGATCACGGTGACGATGGAAGTATGTTCTACAAATCAAAAAATTGATATTCAGATAGATCGAAAGCAGAGAATAAAAACAACTTTAAGAGTATTGGCGGAAAGCAAAGTGGAATTTTTACCATTTAAAAATAATTCGATGGTTAGAATAAAAAATAATGGGCGTAGAATTTCAACTGACCAGACCTATGAGGATGCAGGAATTTATAACGGAACCATTTTATTGTTAGAAGAAATGCAGCAGTAAGGAGAATAGATATTTTGACAGGAGAAAATCTTATAATCAATAAAAAGAAATCGGAATTAAATGCTAAGAATAAATTTGATTATGAAAAATTAGTATACCATTCGCAAAATCTTCTTCCTTGTTATTATGAGGAAAAAGAGGAAGAGGTAATATTTTATTATGAGTGTAATGAATATTTGTGTAGTAACAATATAAAAAAGGAAGATAAGGAAAACCAGTTTCGTTTTTTGGTTAATTTTTTAAAATTATATGATGTATATGTTGAATATAAAATTAAGTTTTGTCCGGATAATATTTTTTATGATGAAAATTATATACCATACGTAAAAGAAAGGGATTTATATGAGAAAGGAGAGAAAGCGGGCGAGGAGGAATTTTTGTTTTTATACAAGACTTTTGTATGTGCAGTTTTAGGATGGGAATATGGAGTAGTACAATTACAAGAAAGTGGATTAGAGATTTTAAGCAAGGAACCGCAATTAAAACCATATATTGAAGCGAAGACAAAAGAAGAATTAGTAGATTTGTTAAGAAGGGAAAAAAACAAATATTTTGAAAATCAAAAAAATAATACGGTAAGAATTTCAAAAAGGGAAAACAAGTTAAAAAGTATCGTATCAATAGCCGGCTCATTATTATTAATTTTATGTGTTGTTGCATTTTGCTATCTGGGTTTTTTTCTTATTCCGTATCAGAAGAGTATTATTAATGCAAATGAGGCATACATTCAGAAAGATTATGTGGCATGTATAGATAGTATGAAAGAAATTGATGTAAAAAATATGAATATAAACACAAAATATATTCTTGCTTTTTCCTATGCAAAAAGTGAGAGCCTGGAAAAGGAAGAAATTGAGATATTGACTTCTAAACTCTCGATCAATTCTAATGAAAAAGAATTGGAATATTGGATATGTTTAGGAAGATTGGATATGGAGAGGGCAGAAAGCCTTGCACAGTCGTTATTGGATGATAAGTTGCTGATTTATGCATATTTAAAGGAATTAAACCATTTACAAAACAATATTTCAGTAGAGGGAGAAGAAAAACAGGCACGTATATCAGAATTAGAAGAAAATATAAAAAAGCTGGGAGATAAGTATGCTCCAAAGGAAGAAGAGGAATCTTCGGTGCCTAAATCTATCATGGATGAAGAACAGGAGAATGGAACGAAAACTCAAATCCCAGAAGCAGGTACAACAGAATTGGATACGTCGGAAACGAATACAACAGAAGTGAATACAACAGAGAAGAAAGCGTCCAAAGAGGTATCAGAGAGAAAAACGACAGAGGGTGTACAAAGTACGGAATCAATAGAAAACCGTAAGGATTAAGTATAAGGAGCAACCGTGGAAAAAAAACAAGCGTTATGGAATATAGAACGAAAACAAGATTTTTGGATAACCGGAAAGGAAGGTTATCGGTTTGCAGAGCTGAAATTGGATATAAATCGTCTGGAGCTCCATGTTATAGGGGATCAGTTATTAATTCATAATCCGGAAAATATTGCTTTGCAACTAAATTATCATCCTGTTTTGGGAGATGAGATTTTTATAAACAAAGGGGATATCCTTGAATTTTCCGGTTATACATTAACTTTTTTTGAAAATTGGATAGAAGTGTCAGGAAAATTAGAAGATTGTCAGTGTACATTGTTAAAGGTTGCAGGAGAACAGGACAAATTTCAAGAATATCCATATTATAAGCGTTCTCCCCGGGTGATTTACACTATTGAACATGAGAAAATTGAAATTAAAACTCCGCCTCAGAAGAAGGTAATGTCAAAGGATGGCATTCTCCAGTTGATTGTTCCAACACTAACCACTCTTGCTTTTACAATTTTAATGGGAGTTGTTTTAAAAAGAGGTGCATATGTATATATGAGTGCAGGAATGACGATTATAACAACTATATTTTCTGTCAAGAATTTTATTTCCCAGAAAAAGGAGAATAAAGAGCAGAATGCCGCCAGAGAAAAAATGTATTCTGAGTATTTGCTCGGCATCCGCAAAGACATTAGAAAAAAGAGAAGTAAGGAAAGGGAAGCATTGCAATATCAGGCACCCACAGTAAAGCAGCTTGATGAAATGATTCAAAATTATAGCAGCCGATTGTATGAAAGGACTCCGCTGGATGGGGATTTTATGACTGTAAATTTGGGATATTACAAAGGATCGTCTAATATAAAAGTGGCATATGAAAGGGAAAATCTGGAAGTAGAGAAAGATTCTCTGGTGGAAGAAGCAAAAAGAATTGTTAAAGATTACGGTAAGGTTAATCATATTCCTGTTAGTATTGATTTGAAGTGTGCACATTTAGGATTAGTGGGAAGTAAAAAGAATATTCATGAACAATTAAAATGTTTAATTATGCAGATGACTTTTTTTCAGAGCTATCACGATTTACAGATTATATTAATTCATAATGAAATACATAAGGAAGAGTTTTCCTATCTTCGCTGGTATCCTCATTTAAGAATTCAATCGTTAAATATAGTGGGGGATATTTATAATGAACAGGTGAGAGACCAGATTTTAGGAAGTGTTCAGCAGATTTTAAAGGAGAGAAAACAAAAACAGGAGGAGGAACATCAGGAAACGGTGTTTACACCTCATTTGTTGTTTATTATTGATGAGCCAAAGTTGATTTTGAACCATGCCATTATGGAATATTTACAGAGTGCAAGTGGAGAATTAGGGTTCAGTTTAATCTATACAACGGATCAGCATGCAAATCTCCCTGAGAATATCAAGACGGTCTGTATGATTGAAAATGCAAATGACGGACGCCTTTTGCTGGAGGAAGGAAGACGGATTAATCTGGCATTTCAGATGGATCATACCGGACAGGCGGATATGGAACAGTCTGCCAGAACATTAAGTGCCATTATACATGAACAGGGTATCAGTAGCAAAATACCGGAATCCATTACATTTTTTGAGATGTATCATATTGAACATCCGGAAGAGCTGCAGGTAAGGGAAAGATGGAAGAAAAACCAGTCTCATAAATCTCTTGCAGTTCCTTTGGGAGTAAGGGCGGAGGAGGATTATGTTGAATTAAATCTACACGAAAAAGCACATGGTCCTCACGGGCTGGTGGCAGGTACTACGGGCTCCGGTAAATCAGAAATTGTACAGTCTTATATTTTATCTCTTGCAGTAAATTTTCATCCTTATGAGGTTGGATTTTTGCTGATTGACTATAAAGGTGGAGGTATGGCAAATCTGTTTACCAGACTGCCGCATTTATTAGGGACGATAACGAATCTGGATAAAGCGGAGAGTATGCGTGCAATGGCATCCATTAATAGTGAATTGAATAGAAGACAGGAGCTTTTCCTGCAAAATAACGTTAACCATATTAATGGATATAACAAATTATTTAAACTGGGAAAGGTGGAGGAACCGTTACCTCATTTATTTTTAATCAGTGATGAATTTGCAGAATTGAAAAAAGAGCAACCGGAATTTATGGATGAATTAATTTCTACAGCAAGAATCGGTCGAAGTCTGGGAATCCATCTAATTCTTGCAACACAGAAGCCAAGCGGTGTAGTTGATGACCAGATATGGACAAACAGTAAATTTAAATTATGTCTAAAGGTTCAGGATGCAGGGGATAGTAAAGAAATGCTGAAGACGCCGGATGCAGCGAATATTACTCAGGCAGGAAGAGCTTATTTACAGGTGGGAAATAATGAAATCTATGAATTGTTTCAGTCTGCATGGAGTGGTGCCGTTTATGGAGGGGAACAGACAGAGGAGGAAAAGGAGGATGACAGGGTCTATTTAATTAATCATCTTGGACAAGGGGAATTGATCAATCAGGATTTAAGCGGCCCTCAGGAAAGTAACCAGATAAAGGAAACGCAGTTAGATGTAATCGTAAAACATTTAGAGCAGATATACAAAGAGGAAAATGTGATTCCGGTCAGAAAACCATGGCTGCCTTCCTTGCCTGCGCCAATGTGTTCCCCTCATACATCGGAGGTGAAGGATAGTAATTTTTGGAGGCAGCCGGATTATACGTTAGGCATTGGGATGGTGGATATTCCAGAGGAACAGAAACAGGAGGAGTATGTAGTAGATTTTATAAAAAACGGACATTTGCTGTATATGGCTTCTGGTGGGTATGGGAAGACAATGTTTTTAACCAACATAGCAGTTGGGCTGTCTATGAAAAATTCTGTAAAAAATCTGAACTTTTACATACTGGACTTAGGAAACAGTGCACTGATTCCGTTAAAAGGACTTCCGCATGTTGCTGACTATATGGGATTAGATGATACGGAAAAGATGGAGAAATTCCAGAAATATATACTGGATGAGATTATGACAAGAAAAAGGTTATTTGCAAAAGCAATGGTTCAGAATATCTATGTTTATAACGAAAGTCAGAAGGAAAAGTTAAAGGTTATTGTTATATTACTGGATAATTTTGAGACAGTTAAAGAATTAGGGGATGCATTAGAATCTTTTATCCAGAAAGTAGCAAGAGATGGAGCCAGTTTGGGAATATATTTAGTGGTGACCATGTCAAGAGTAAATTCCATGCGTAGTTCTATCCAAAATAATTTTAAGGAAAAGATTGCCGGCTTCAACTTTGATGAGAGTGAAAACCGCAGCTTTATTGGACGAAGCAGCCACACTGTTCCAGAGGATAAAAAGGGAAGGGCGTTGGTAAAGAGAGACAATGTGAATGTAATGCAGCTTTATACACCAGTACCTTGTGAGAATGAGCTTAGTTATAATGAAAGCCTAAAAACGCTGATCTGTGAGATTGCGGATAATAGTACGGAAGAGAGGGCAAAAGGAATCCCAACACTTCCGGAGGAACTATATTATGATATGCTGCCTGAATATCCGGGATATGAAAATACTTTGATGAAGATACCTGTAGGAATTGATACAGAGGAGCTTGAAGTACAGTATTTAGACTTAATGCAGGGACTGGCACTTATTATTGGAACAGCCGGAATGGGCAGGACAAATACGTTAAAAAATGTGCTATGGCATCTTAGAGGGCACAAAATATATTTGTTTGATGCAAAAAACGGGGGGCTTAAGGGATATGAACAGATGAAAGGTATCATATATACAGGAGATGAAAGTACAGTTGAAGGTGTGATACGGGAATTAGAAGAGGAAGTAAAAAAGCGCAGGGAAGCATATGATGAGCAGATAGGAATCGGCATAACATTAAAGGAGTATGGAAGATCGTTAGAACCGGTATATATTGTAGTTGATGTGGTACAAGAGCTGCAGGAAAGGCTGGGATCGGATGACAAGAAGCTGGATGTGCTTGCGGATGCAGTCTTAAGCGGAATGTTTGTCATTGCGGTATCGGATGCCAAATTAAGAGCAAGAAACAGCAGCTTTTTAAACATGATGGCAGACAGCAAAAGCGGTCTTATTTTGGGAAATATCAAGGAGCAGAATGTATTTTCTTATAATAGAATAAGGGAAGAAAACTGTAACGTGGATTTTGGATATTTCCATAACCGGGGTGTTAATAAAAAAGTGAAATTAATTCAGCATGTACAAAAAGAGGAATCATAAGGAGGGAAACAATTTTTAATCTGTGTGACAAGTATGGCATGCAGGAAAACTGGAAAGATATGGATGTTTATTTTACTAACATGAAGTAGGGAATAACATATACAACACAAAGAAAAGAAAGTTTTTGTGAGGAGGTATTATCATGGATGAAGCTATAATACAAGCCCGGATCAGGGAGATTAACGACAATATTCTAGAGTGTCTTTCGGCGAAAGCGGAAGTAGAGACTGTGAAAAACAATTGCACAACTAAAAAGAAAGAATGGCAGAACAGTTTTAATAAGCTGGCAAATAACAGCGAATTGGCAGAGGTAAAAAAAACAGATGCTTTTGAGGGTGATATGGCAGAAACACTGCAGGCAGAGGTTGAGGAGGCAATTACGCAGATTACAAAGGGAATATCCAAGGCAGATCAGTTGGAAGATGCTTTAGATCTGCAGGGCACAAAACTGGAAAAGCGGATTCAGCAGCTAAAAGAGGAAAAGCAGCGGTTAGAACAACAAAAGGTGATAGTTTAGAGGAGGAATGCATTATGACCGGAAAAGTGGGATTAAAGGAAGATGAATATTTGGAACTGGCAGACCAACTAAAGAAGGTGCATACATCCAGTATTGAGGCGGTTAATGATGCACTTGGCAGCATTGAGAAGTTAAACAGCATTGGCGGCGGTTTTTATACGAAAGAAACAACTCCAAGGATATCCGCACTGGTTCAGGAGGTAAGGAGTATCCTGTCGATATTGGAGGAGGCATATGCAGTACATGAGGAGATTATAAACAGTTTTCAGAATACGATTGCAAATTATGATACATGCAAATAAGGGGGGGGAGAAGCATGACGGATATAGCATTGAATTATGATGAGGTCGATTCTGTCATTTCAGAGTTGATAACAGTATTGGATGATGATGCAGAGGATATCGATTTCATATATAGAAGGCTTTTGATGAACTTTTCAGAGTCCTCAGGAGAGGAAGCAGATGCACTCAGGGCACTTTTAGCATCCGAGGAAAAGCTGATGAAGGTTATGAAACAGACACTGACAAAATTTGGAGAAAATATACGCTTTGCAGCAGGTGAACTCAACCGTGTGGATACGACATTTGCCACAGCCATGATTGGCATACAGGCAACAGGCTCCAAGATAGGAAAATAACGATAAAATTTGAGGAGGATACAATGGACAGGATATTTCAAAAAAGCAGGATTGAAAAGATCTGCAAGGAGATCAAAAAGGTATTAAAGGAGTCTATAAATTACATGGAGGATATGGTTTCCATATCCAAAAAGGCGGACCGTGCACTTGCGAATGTTCCAAGGGAGGTAAAAGAGGATATGGTAGAACAGGCAGCCAGACGCCTCCGCAGCCATATCAATGAAATGGATCTGGATTCCGTTATCACGAAACTGGAGGAATGCCGCAATAATGTGAGTGACTATATCATACCGGAAGACAGCCGGTATGCAGAAGAGACAGAAGAATTAAGGGATCATATTAACCAGATCATAAAAGCAGTCCGGCAGATACAGGATTTTTTGGAAAATACGCCTTTTACATGCAGTGATCTGAAATTTAACCTGAGTCTGGAACTGCTGAAGGTGAGATATAGTGAACTGATAAAAGACGGCTCGCGGGCCATCAACAAGCTGCTGATGAATATTAAGGGGGAAGAGGTAAAGAGTGTATGGTTTTCCAAGGACCCGGTAAACTTAAGCACAGGAAATTTTATTTATGCCCATACGGACCTGGCCGTCAAGGGGGAAACAACTCTGATGTTCCGCAGATTTTATAATTCGCTGAATCAGAGAAAGGGAGTATTAGGAAAAGACTGGAATCATAACCACGAGATTTTTCTGGAAAAGAACGGAAGGGAAATTATTCTTAACCTGGAGGACGGAAAAGAGGAACGTTTTTTATCTGTTTCGGACGGCGGATATCTTTCCGTCTATCAGGGAACCGGTACGCTGGAACAGACAGGGGACGGATATGAATACACGACGAGGGAGCAGAGGAAATACTGTTTTGATACGGAGGGGTACTGTATCAGCCAGAGTGGATTAAAGGGCGGCTGCCTTAAGTACACTTATGAGCAGGACGGGGATAAAAAAAGGCTGAAAAAGATAGAAGGTGCAGCAGGGCAGTTTTTTGAGCTTGCATATGACGGGCAGGGGTTTCTCCAGACGCTTACGGACCACACGGGAAGGAAGATATCCTATGAAATACAGGGAGGGCTTCTCCTTGCAGCCAGTACTCCAAATGGGGACCGGTACTGTTACGGTTATACCCCGCAGGGGAAACTGGAATATACAAAGAACCCAGAAGGGACGGTGACGGTGAAAAACACCTTTGATGAAAAAATGCGTACCACAAAGCAGTGTTTTCCTGACGGCAGCACCATGACCTATGAGTATGATGATGAAAAACAGGAAACCCGGCTGACGGAACGCAACGGGAGCCGGATCGTATATGTGCATGATGATCAGTTCCGGGATGTTAAACACATTTACAGTGACGGGGAGGAGCGTTTTGAATACAACAAACGGGGACAGAGGACACTGTTTGTTGATAAGCTGGGAAACCAGACCCAGTACGCCTATGATGACAGGGGAAACCGTACCCGGATTATCAACCCGGTGGGAAACGAGATGGTGCTGGAGTACGGACCATTGAACCAGGTGGCCAGTGTGGAGATTGACGGAGTACGGAAGGTGCAGAACCGATTTGATGAAACGGGAAATCTTACCGAATCCGAGGATGCGGAAGGGAATGTGTTCCGGTTCCGCTACCAGGAACAGGGATGGGCGGACCAGATCCTGCAGCCGGACGGAGGTGTGGTCACACTGGAGCGGGATGCAGGGGGCAATATTACCTGTCTGACAGACCCGGAGGGCTTCCGCCATCGGTTTGTGTATGATGAACGGAACCAGGTGGTGGAGACTGTGGACGGAAACGGGAACCGTACCGCCTACGCCTATGATGACAATGGAAATATCATCCGTGTCACAAACCCGGAGGGGAATACCAGAACCTATACCTATAATAAGAATAACAAGGTGACAAAAATCGTGGACTTTGACGGAAGTGCCACCACCCGGGAGTATAATGCCCTGAACCTTCCCTGTAAAGTGACAGACAAAATGGGGCGTACCACACTTCTTGCCTATGACTCCATGTGGAATGTAGCGGAGGTTACACAGCCGGACGGGGCAGAGACTGCGTTTTTTTATGATGAACACAATAACCTGACCCGCATACGCAATGCCAGCGGGGACATGGTGTATTATACCTATGATGCTGTGGGACACCGTACCAGTAAGACGGATGAACTGGGAAACACGGCAAGTTTTTTCTATGATGCAGCAGGCCGTCTGGTCAGGGTGCAGGTACCAGAGGGCGGCTGTACCGAGTATGGATATGACGGGGAAGGGAATGTACTATGGATACGGGATGCTCTTGGCAATGAAGTACATCTGGAATATGATAAAAATGGAAAGCTGACCCGGGAGACAAACCCATTGGGAGAGAGTAGAAGCTATACCTATGACTGCATGGGGCACCTCTCCTCGGTTACTAACGAAACCGGACAGACGACGGTATATGAGTATGGAAAATGCGGACATCTGCTCCGTGTAATCTATCCTGAGGGAAAAAGTGCAGATTATACCTATGACGGCAATGGAAATGTAAAGACCTATACGAATCCAAAAGGATATCAGCTGACGTATATCTATGATGCTCTTGACCGTGTGATAAGGATTGAAAACAGCAGCGGGGAGATGAAACAGTATACCTATGACTGTATGGACCGCGTTGTGTCCATGACGGACAGCAGCGGAGCCGTGACACAGTATGCGTATTCCTTAACCGGAAAACTACTGAAAGTGACAGATCCGTTGGGGAATGAGACAGCGTATGAGTATGATGACCGGGACAGACTGGTTACTGTATGCCAGTACGGAGAAGGAATGGATCCGGAGCTTGGAAAAGTACAGGAAATGAACCAAAACTACCGTGTTACCCGTTATGAGCATGACCGGATGGGGAATATAACAAAGGTGACAGACGGGCTGGGACAAGCAGAGACGTATGAATATGATAAGGCGGGGCGTCTGGCTGCAAAGGTGGACAAGGAGGGATACCTGACAAAATACGGATATACCCCTTCCGGTAACCTTTCACAGATCCAGTATGCGGATGGAAGGGAAGTAAAGCTCAGCTATAATGCAATCCGGCAGCTGATACAGATGGAAGACTGGCTGGGAACCACCGCAGTTGCCAGTGACGCCATGGGGCATGTGACAAATGTGTCGTTCCCGGATGGGAAGGAGGTTTCCTATACCTACGGGCCAAGGGGCGAGCGTACCGGGATCACCTATCCGGACGGGAAGCAGGTACAGTATGAATACAATGAATTCACAAGACTGGAGAAGCTGATACAGGGAGAACAGGTTATTTCCTATGGGTATGATGACACCGGATTTCTGTCAAGGAAGGTCTTTCCAAACGGAACAGAGACGGAATATTCCTATGATGAAAGGGGAAGGCTTCTGGAACTAATCCACCGGGACAGCATGGGAGAGCTGGACAGCTGCCGGTATGCCTACGACCTGGCGGGAAACCGGAGCCGTGTGACAAGGATGCGCAGGGGAATGGAAGAAGAAAGCGGCAGCTATGAATACCGGTATGACCTGCTGGGAAGACTGACGGAAGTGATGAAGGATGGAATGCAGCAGCGTTCCTATACATATGATCCCTTTGGAAACCGCAGCAGCATGACAGAGAATGGTGCCAGGACCCGGTATGTTTACAATGAAGGGAACCAGTTAGTGGCAAAGACAGAGAATGCACTGGAAACCACCTATGCTTATGACAGGCGGGGAAACCTGGAACAGGTTTTGGAGAATGGCTCTGTCATCAGCCGCTACCTGTATGATGCAACCAACCGTCTGGCAGAAGCGGAAGGACAGCACCGGGGAAGTGCACGGTATCAGTATAACGGATTTGGACAGCGTACCGGAAAGACTACAAAAGAGGGAAAGGAGACCGTATACCTTCCGGACCCGACAAGACAATATCATAACCTGCTGCAAAAGACAGAGGAGGGAACAAAGCAGACCTACCTGTGGGACGGCGGCGTGGCGGCACTGTTGGAAGAAGGCTCACAGGAACCACAGTATTATCTGAAGGATGAACTGGGAAGTCCCCTCCGCCTGCTGTATCCGGATGGGGAAGTGCATGAAAGCTACGCTTATGATGAGTTTGGAAGGGAGATGCACTCCGGGCAGAAAAACACAGAGCCTGTCCAGCCTTTCGGGTTTACAGGCTACCAGTATGACCGGACAGCAGACACATATTTTGCCCAGATGCGGGAATACCAGCCGGAGACAGGGCGGTTTGCGGCACAGGATATCATTCCGGGTTTTAAGGATATACCATTTACAATGAACCGCTATACCTACTGTTATAATAACCCTGTTTTGCTTGTGGACCGGAACGGAATGTTCCCGGCACTGGATACAGTTGTTGACACCCTGTCGGACTGGGGAGATAGTGTCAGCAATACACTGGATAAATGGGGAGATGCCTTTGCAG